>CAZERX010000030.1:0-14467 GCA_964515045.1 uncultured Eubacterium sp. | reverse complement strand
CAGACGCATATCGAGCGCAACCTGATCGTTACGGCTGCGTCCGGTGTGCAGCTTTTTACCGAGATCGCCGAGACGGTCTATGAGCGTTGCTTCCACAAAGCTGTGGATATCCTCGTATTCATCCGTGATCGTCAGCACACCGTTTTCCACATCCGCACGGATGCCGCACAGACAGTCCACGATCCGGTCTGACTCCTCCTTGGTCAGGATGCCCTGTCTGCCGAGCATGATCACGTGTGCGATGCTGCCCTCGATGTCCTGCTTATAAAATTTCTGGTCAAAGCTGATGGATGCATTGAAATTATACACCAACTGATCCGTTTCCTTTGTGAAGCGTCCGCCCCATAACTGTGCCATAAGATTGATCTCCTTTGATAATATATATTTTTTCGTTTTGTTCCATTTTGTTATCCATCCGGATGCCGCTCGCGGTAGGAATACACACAGCCGCAGTAATCCTGCCGGTACATGCCGTACTCCCGCGAAAGCTCGGTCGAGCGCTGATATCCGTTTTTCTTTTTGAAATCCGAAAAAAGATATGCCACACCAAGCTCCTCTGCGAGCCGTTCTCCGATCTCGTTCAGCTTCGCGGCATTCTTTAACGGGCTGATGCTGAGCGTCGTCGTAAAATAATCAAAGCCGTGCGCCTTTGCGAAAAGCCCCGCCTCCCGAAGCCGCAGCTCATAGCAGCGGAAGCACCGTTCGCCGCCCTCCGGCACATGCTCCAAGCCTTTTGCAAGTGCATAAAAACACTCCGTATCATAGGCACCCTCCGCAAATGCGATCGGATGCACCGCCGGAAATCTTTGGATGAACGCCTGCTGCTCGCGCACGCGCATCCGATATTCCTCCTCAGGATAGATATTCGGATTGTAGTAAAAGACCGTGATCCGAAAATACCGTGACAGATATTCCAGTACATAACTGCTGCACGGTGCACAGCAGCTATGGAGCAGCAGCGTCGGTACCTCCGACCGTCCGGTGTCCGCTCCGATCTCTGCAAGCGTCTGCTCCAGCCTGCACTGATAATTGATCCGGTTCAATCCGTATCCCTCCCTCCGGTAACCGGCGTGTGATGCACGCGTTATGATAGATTCTAACTGATTTTCGCGCAAATTTCCATAGAAAAAAGAATATTTCCGCACATTTCCGCGATTTGTGCGTTTTCTGCGCGCTGTCGATTCACCCCTGCACGCAGCATGACATAAAATACGGATATATCGAATCCGAAAAAAACATGGAGCGTACACTGCAAAATGAAGCATATATTGGAATTTCATCATGTGGACTACGCCTACCACTCCATAGACGGCGAAGTCCCTGCACTGAAAGACATTGATTTTTCACTCGATGAAAAAGAATTTCTCGTCATCGTCGGTCCGAGCGGCTGCGGCAAATCGACGCTTTTAGATCTGATCTTCGGACTGAGCCTGCCGGAGCACGGCAGCATCAGCGGCGAACGCGACGCGGTCGGCTACATGCTGCAGCAGGATCATCTGTTTGGCTGGCGCACCATCGAAAAAAACGTCCTGCTCGGCCTTGAGATCCAGCACCGTGTCAATGCGGACACCCGCGCCTATGCGGACAGTCTGCTAAAAAAATACGGTCTGTATGAATTTCGCCGAAAGCGCCCGTCCGAGCTGTCCGGCGGTATGCGACAGCGCGCCGCGCTGATCCGGACGCTCGTGACCAGACCCAGTCTCCTGCTGCTCGACGAGCCGTTTTCCGCACTGGACTATCAGACCCGCCTGTCCGTCGCGGATGATATCGGCAGTATCATACGGAGTGAACAAAAATCTGCGATCCTCGTCACGCATGATCTCTCCGAAGCGATCAGCATGGGCGACCGCATCCTGATCCTGTCCGCGCGCCCCGGAACGATCGTGCGCGAGCTGTCCCTCGACTTTCCGCCGGCACTCAGCTCCATCGAACGCCGCGAAACCGATGCCTTCAAACAGTATTTCAGCGAATTATGGAAGGAGATGAACCGCCTTGACCCATAAAGAATACTCTGCGCAGGAGCTGTACATCCGAAAACAGCTCCGCACACGACGCATGATACGCGTATTACAGCTTGCCATCCTGCTCGCGTTTCTCGCACTCTGGGAGCTTGGCACGATGTATGGCTGGATCGACTCCTTTATCTTCAGCAGTCCCTCCAAGCTGCTCCGTTGTGCCGTAAAGCTGTCTGCTGACGGTGTCCTCGGCGGTCACATCGCGATCACGCTGCTTGAAACACTGGCGAGCTTTACACTCGTGACCGTTGCCACACTCGCCGTGACGGTGCTCCTGTGGCTGAACCGCTCCGTTTCACGGATCGCAGAGCCTTACCTTGTCGTATTGAACAGCCTGCCGAAATCCGCACTCGCGCCGCTGCTGATCGTATGGCTTGGCGCAAATTATAAAACGATCATCCTGACCGGTATGTCCGTCGCCATCTTCGGCGCGGTCTTAAATCTCTACACCGGTTTTACGGAAACCTCACCGGATAAGATCAAGCTCGTGCGCGCACTGCACGGAACTACGGCACATGTGCTGTTCAAGGTCGTGCTCCCCGCCAACCTGCCGAACCTTTTTTCCATCATGAAGGTGAACATCGGACTGTGTCTTGTCGGGGTCATCATCGGTGAATTTATCGGCTCTAAGCAGGGTCTCGGCTACATGATCATCTACGGCAGTCAGGTCTTTAAGCTCGACTGGGTCATCCTGTCCATCCTGATCCTGTGCGTGCTCGCCATGCTGCTGTATTTTCTGCTCGGACGCTTAGAGCGCCGCTTCACAAATGAGTGATCTTTTTAGAACAAAAGTGTGCTTCGCACACGCTCGCGTTCCAATTTACTGTATCGCACAGCTTTTGTTCCGCGCGCGTAGCTGCGCATCTGTGCACGCAGTGCTTTAATTTAATAGGGAATTTCGACGAAATTTCTTATTAAATTAAAAAGGAGCAGTCAAAAAGACCGCCCCTTTACATATCAGAATTTCATTTTCGCAAGCCACACATTCATCGTTTCCATACGCGCATCCGCCGTCCGCTCATCAAACGCTCCGAGCACCAGCTCATCCTTCACACTGCCATCCTCCAGATAGATCACGCGATCCGCGCGAAGTGCCACCTTCGCATCATGTGTCGCGAGGAATACCGTCGTTCCCTGCCGATGCAGCTCCCCGATGATCGAAAGCACCTCCTGCGTCGCTGAGGAATTGAGCGCACCGGTCAGCTCATCACCGAACAGGATGTCCGGATGATTGATCATGGCGCGGCAGATCGCCGCACGCTGGAGCTGTCCGCCGGATACCTGCGTCATGTCACGGTCAGCGACTGCTCCGATCCCCAAAGCATCCATGCGCTCCCGCGCCTCCGCCGTGATCTCCGCACGGCTCCTTTTTCCTGCCTGAAACGCCGGAAATATAATGTTATCCAGAATGGACAGATTTTTTAGAAAAGACGTTTTCTGAAATACAAAGCCCATCCGCAAAAGCCGAAGCTGCTGCATGGTGCGTTCATCCATCTGCATGAAATCTCCGCCGTCAAATAAGACCGTTCCGCTGTCTGCGCGATCCATTCCGCTGATGCAGTATAGGAGTGTGGATTTGCCGCAGCCGGACTGTCCCATCACCGCAACAAATTCACCCCTGTGAAGCTCCAGACTGACATCGGATAAGATCCTGCCCGATCCATAGCTTTTGTTCAGATCCTTCACCTGTAAAACAACCGTATTCTGATCCATACCGTTTCTCCTCATTTTATAAATTAAAATACTCAGCCGGACGGATCCGCTGCAGCTTCCTTAAAACAACGCACGTACTGAGCGTAAGCACGCATAGAAGGAGCAGCCAGATACCGGCGCTCTGCCATGTGACCGGCGAAAAAGCGATCTCCGTGATACCGAGACCGAGCATGGAAAACAGCAGACTGATGAGCCGTTCTCCGAAAAGCTCGGAAAAAAGTACGCCGACCCCTGCGCCGATGCCGCCCGCGATCAGCATCGGATACAGCTCCTGCTGCATGACCGCGCGTTGCGGGATCCCAAGTGCCAGCTTTTCTGCAAGCATCGGCATGGAGCGCACGAGCCGAAGCTCCATGAAAAGGAGCACAAGAAATACCGTGATGATGATACCGGTCAGCAGCACCAGCCGGACTGCCAGTGCCATGCGTTCAGACACGCCGCCCAGCGTCTGCGCGAGGAAGCTGTCCATACACTCAATGCTGTAGCCTCCCGCAAGCTCGCGGCGCATGGCTTCTGCCGTTTCCGATGCATCCGCATCGGGAGAAAGCTGCACCTGACAGGTGTACAATTCTGACGGCACATCCGAAAAAGTACAGACCGCCTTCGCCGTTCTGCCGCCGCTCGTCACATCCTGATAAATGCCGCACAACACCAGCTCATAGGTATTCGTTCCGTCCGTAACCGTTACGGCATCACCCACGGACTTTCCAAGCTCCTCTGCCATCAGTGCAGACAGTGCCAGCTCCTGCTCATCTGCCGGACAGCTTCCGTCAAGGTATGCGATGCCCTGTCCTGCGCCCGCTCCGCAGTCGATATGCACACCGACCTTTTCACCGTTTGCATCCAGTGCCTGCAGACGCACGCGCCGCAGTGTTTGGACATCGGTCACTGTTTCCTCTGCACGAAGCTGTGACAGCACATCCGTCATCACTTCCATCCGCTCCTCTAACGCATCACCCTGCACGACCTCTGCCAGAATGTCACACTGCGGACTTCCCATATAGGTGACAAACTGCGGATCCTGCATCGTCTGATAGGTGCGCATCGGCACACTGATCAAAAATGCCGTAAGGAACAGCAGCCAGAAAATAATACCGTAGCCGTGTTTCACCTCATGGAGCGCAACTGCAAGATCGACCGGCAGATGCTTCACGCGGTATAGACCGCTCCGCACGCGGCGCTTTTTGGAAAAGCCTTCATTCCGTACCAGAAGCTCCGTGATGCTTCGTGTCCGGATCCGTTTTAAGATCCTGCCTGCAAACCACAGGATCACAGCCGCTATGAGAACGACGGAAAGCACTGCCGCTGCAATGCCTGCCGCACCGACCGGCTGCGCACCGAACATCCGCCTTGTATGCGCCGAAAAACCGCACGCACATACGAGCGCAAGGAAAAAGCCGCACACGCACGCTGCCGCCAGAAGTATGCCGATCCTTGACAGATACAGTCCCCGAATGCCGCGTTCCGGTATTCCGATGGATTTCATCGTTCCGATCTGCTGCACGTCGTCCTCAAGCTCCGCAAGGATCACATAGCGCATACACAGCACGACGATCAAAAGCAGGAGCACGCCTGCGAGCACGAATACCATCGCTGTCATAAGATCCGTCAGCGCACTTAATAAAAAGATCATCGTGTAGGTGATCGCCTGACCGTTTTTCGGCAGCGCGGGCGTACTCTGCTCGTAGGCACTCTGATATGCCGATGCGAGCGAGCTGTCCGTAAACCACGCTTCGATCAGATACTCCGTTTCTCCGATCTCACCGAGCAGTGCGTCAAAATCCGCATCACTGATCAGAAACCGCGTGGATGAGCACATGGTCGAATTCATCATACCGTCATACACATATGCTGCCACGGTAAATTTCTTTGTCACACCGTCCGCAGCTACCGTGATCCGGTCTCCGACGGCGATCTCATACTGCTCCAGCAGGATGACCGGCACGCCGATCTGACCGTCCGTAAGATCCAGCGCATTCCGCTCTGCATCCAGCAGCACATCCCGCTCCCGATTCTGCTTCACAAGGCTGATATCCAGCCGACAGTCCGAGAGCGAAAACGTCTGCCCTGCCCCTTCGACCGTCAGCGACTCGCCGTAAAGGTCGATCATCGGAACGGTCTGCCACGCCGTAATGCCTTCATAATCTTCATTAAATGCGTCGATGTTCTCCTGCACGAGCGTTCCGCTGTGCATCTGCAAAAAATGCGGCGGCTGTGCCGTCTGATACATCGTCCGTATGGATGAAAAAAGCTGCGTGAGCATGAGCACGACTGCCGCCGTCATCATCACGGACAGACACATGAACAGAAACAGACATAGATTTTTCCACGCTTTTTTCCGAAGCTCGTTCCAAAACAACTTGATCTGTATATTCATAACCGTTTCCTTTTCATTTTTGCGTGATCTTACACATTTTCAAGTGCCCGAACGGATTTTTGCAGGGCGAGTACACCTGCTGACAGGATCAGCAGGACACCGGAGACCATCACGACACACGCTGCGCCCCTGCCGACCGTGAGCTGAAAGCGTTCTGCGATCAGATCCGCCAGAACGCCTACCAGACTGTACGCCACGACATAGCCGAGCTGTGAGATCAGTCCGATCAGCCCCCATGCGCGCCCCTGCTTTTCATCCGGAATATTGGTACGCACCAGATAATCCAGACAATTATTCGCAAACGGGAGCATCGCAAAAAATAAAAAGCCGGACACGATCATAAGATACATATTCTGCTTGATACCAAACACCGTGATCATCGCACCCGCAAATGCGAGTGACACACAAAGGATCCTTACGTGACCGGAGCGGATCCCGCGCATACCGAGCAGCAGGCTGGAAGCTAGCATACCGCACGCACTGATCGCCTCCGTAATTCCTAAAAACGTACTGTCTGCAAAGGACAGGATCATCGGCTCAGCAAGGATCTGGAACGTTCCCATAAAGCAGGTCATCAGGCTGGATACGACAAGCAGCACCATGATCCCGCGTTTTTCCGTGACTGCCTGCCAGCCCTCGCGAAAGCTGTCAAAAAAGCTGCCCTGCGTCTCATCCCGTTTGGTCTCACACCCTTTCTTTACGATCGCTGTCGTGCTGACCGTGACGAAAAAGGTGCAGATGTCAAGCAGCAGGAGCAGGCGGATATCACTGACGGCGAGCAGGAGTCCCGCGATCATCGGCGACAGCAGATACCGCGCACTGCCTGCAAGACTGACCAGACCATTCGCACGCGAATATTCCTCCTTTGTCAAAAGATCAGACACCGTCGCACGGTACGAAGGCTCAAGCAGCGCCGAGAATACAGAGCTTATGAACACACCGATACCGATCTGCGTAAGGGATGCCTCTCCCCGCAGCATACAGATAAATATGTATAAAATGCCGAGTCCTGACAGTCCGTCTCCAAGCATCATCAGGATCCGCCTGTCATAGCGGTCAGCGAGCACACCCGCCGGAGCTGACAAAAGCAGGGTCGGCAGAAAGGCAAGCAGCGATATCAGCGCCATGTCTGCCGCACTGCCGGTCCGCTGAAAGACGTACACGGAAAGTCCGAAGCTGGTCAGTCCGCCGCCGACGGACGAGATCAGCTCTCCGCTCCAGAGCAGCAGAAATTTTTTGAAGCCAGATTGTTTGTTCCTCATAACTGATTCTCCTCTTTTTCTTATCTTTTCTTTTTCGGTTTATTATAGACCGACTGTCGGTCGATTGCAAGCATTTTTTATGGAACCTGTCATCAGGTTCCATTTGTATCGTTACGGTGCACCGAACATCGCCGCTAGGTAACAGTCGAAGCTGCCCCTTTTTACACCCATCATCCGTTCCATGTGATAGACAAACGCGATCGTTTTCTGCTTTGCTTCCTGCGCGTCCATTTCTACCGAATCATCAAAGATGGCACTTCCGGAAACGAGCATCAGCTCCGCTGCCTCCTCCGGATAGTCGGTTGAAAAACACCCCTCTGTCACGCCATCCCTTATGATCTCTGCCGCATACGGACACAGCACCGCCAGAAACCGCTCGTTCATTTTCTGATGGAACAGCGCATTCTGCGGCTTATGCATATAATCACTGATCTCTTTTCCGATCGCAGAATCGACCTTCATCGCCTGTATGAATGCTGCCAGCTTCGGCACAGCCGGCTGACGGACAGCAGCGACTCTACGCACGCGCACCTCCACCTCTGCGATGATCCGTTCCACCAGTGCATCCAGTATATCCTCCTTGGAGCGGAAATGATAATACAGTGTGCCGCGTGCAATGCCTGCACGCTCCAAAATGTCACCGGTCGTCGTATGCTCGTAGCCCTTTCGTATAAAAAGCTCCGCTGCGATGTCTAAGATCTCTTTTTTCCGCTCCTGCGGCTCTATCCCCTGACTCACGACTCACACCTCTCTGCCTAGAGCACGCTGTCTGTCGCACGCCCGAGTATGCCCATGCGCTGCAGCAGCTCCAGCACAAGGATCGCTGCAACGTAGATCACGGCTGCCATCACCATCAGCCCCGTGCGTCCCACACAGATGCCGACCACGATATCTGCTGCCACCACACAGGCATGCAGCCATACCGGATTCTGGTCAAGCAGCACACCGATGGCTGTCTGAACGAGCAATACCACGCACACTGCCACCGGCGGCACATGACAGAGCCTGATGCCAAGCAGTATGTAAACGAGTGCCAGCAGTGCAAATGCCGCCAGTATGGCTGCCATCTTTTTTTCCTTACTCCATGCCATCACAGCACTGATGCTCGCACGCTCCGCCTGCTTGCGCTCCGAACGGGTCTTTGCGGACGCAACGACAAATTCCTGTATCTCCTCGATCTCTCCGACCTTTGCCGCCTCCTCCGTCTGCTGCATTTCTGCCGCGTCTGCTTTTACAGTTGTTTCTACATTTTCATTTACATTTTCTTTGTTTTTATCACGATTCTTTTCACTCATAATTTCAAGTCCTTTCCTCGTTATCGCATTGATAATAACATTTTTTGAAAATAAACACAACATTTTCTAAAAAAAGTGTTGCAAAATTTATAAACTATCGGTATAATGCTAAAGGTGATGTGTTTCAGACACAACTCACAGGCTGGAATGGCGCAGTTGGTAGCGCAACTGATTCGTAATCAGTAGGTCGTCGGTTCAAGTCCGATTTCCAGCTTTTCAGATAACTATTCAGGAGTCGGATCAGATCGCTCCGGATAGTTATTTTTTTACTCATTTTACCAATATCCATGCTACGGAGGATACGCATATGATGAACGCAAAGCAGCTCGCAAATACGCTTGATGAAATGATGAAGGAGACCCGCCGCGGGAAATTAAGCTGGCAGATGCAGATCGAAACGACGGACGATCTGGACGCATCTTATAAAGAAACCATCACGCAGGACGGCATCGACTGGCTCGTGGACGAATGCTTCGTTTCCTACGCCTGTCAGTTCAAGGGGCAGGATTTCTGCATGATCTCCTACGAGCACATGCTCACACACGCAGACCAGACGCGTATGACGTGTCTCATCTTTCTGCCGCCGCTCGGCATCCGCTTCTTTGATGTTGCAGTGCTTGCGCCCTATGCGATCGAGGCAGATGCATATGTGACCGGCAAGGTACATCTTTTATTCGAGCTTCTCATGGAGCTGTACCGCACGGATGCATCACGCTGTCGTCTGCAGGTGATCGATCCGCTGAAAAACTGATCCGGCACGGACTTTATGCAAATCTCACAAAGAATGCGCCCAAAGATTCTATGTATTTACTAATTGCAGGCGGCGCATTCTTGTGATAAAGTACGTTCATACCAACACTGTTAATTTTTGTATTGTTTTTTCTTTTTCCATTCCCACCGACAGATCCGATTCTCTCCTTTTGTCTGTGTTTTACAGAACAGGAGGATATTCCATGAACTATCATACATTTACCAGCGAACTGACCGCACAACTGACACCGCTCTTTCCTGCCGGAACGGAGCTTTCCGTACATGCGATCCAGAAAAATAACGGCGTACTCCGTGACGCGCTCGTGATCCGTGAGCCGGGAGTCCGTCTTTCTCCGACGATCTATGTGGACGACTATTACCGGCTGTATCAGGACGATACGCCGATCGAAGAGATCTGCCGCATCATCTGTGACGTTTTTCTTGAGGTGCGGCTGAACCACCCGATCGAGCCGGATGCCTTTACCGACTTCACGCAGGCGAAGGAAACCATCATTTTCCAGCTCGTAAACCTTGATAAAAACCGTGAGCGGCTTTCCGAGCTTCCGCACATTCCGTATCTGGATCTCGCCATCATCTTCTGCTGTGTACTGGAGCTAAAAAATGGGGAACACGCGACCGTCACCATCCGAAACGAGCATCTGAAGCTGTGGAACACGGATTTTGAGACGATCCGTGACCTTGCGTTTTCGCACACACCGCGCCTGCTCCCCGCCTACATCCATCAGATCACCGATACCATCCGCGATCTGATGGAGACAAATCCTGAGCTGGAACGGATGCTGCCGCTCACCAACGACGATGCGCCGAAGGTCTATGTACTCACCAATGAAACACAGGTCGGCGGCGCGGCATGCATGCTCTATCCGACGGTATTATCCGACTTCGCGGACGAGCTTGGTCAGGATCTCTATGTCCTGCCGAGCAGCATTCACGAGGTACTGCTCTACCCGACCGCTGCACGTGATTCCGATCCGACATTAAACAGCATCATCTGTCAGGTAAATAAAGAACAACTGCCGGAAACCCAGCAGTTGTCAGATCATGTCTATTATTATTCCAGAGCTTCACACGCACTAGCCCTGTAAGAGCCGTTCGTAAAGCTGCTCATACGCACGCGCGGATCTCGTCCATGAAAAGTCCAGCTTCATGTCGCGCTGTGCCATTTCATCCCACTGCTTCCGGTCGTCATAATAAATATGCATGGCGTAATAGATGACACCAAGCATCTCATGCGCGTTGAAATTCGCGAAGGAAAAACCGGTGCCGACATGCTCGTATTCATTGTACGGCTGCACGGTGTCCTTGAGTCCTCCGGTCTCGCGCACGATCGGAAGCGTTCCATAGCAGTAACCCATGAGCTGGCTCAGTCCGCACGGCTCAAACAGCGACGGCATCAGCAGTGCATCTGCGGAAGCATAGATCCGGTGCGCCAACTGCTCACTGTAACGGATGTTCGCCGACAGCTTCTGCGGGTATTTCTCGGCAAAATAGCGGAGCGAGTTCACATACTGCTCCTGTCCGGTGCCGAGCACAACGAGCTGTACGCGCGCCTGTGACAGCAGCTCGTCCAGTATGCAGGTGACGAGATCCATGCCCTTCTGATCCGTCAGACGCGTGACCATCGCCAGCATGATCGTGTCGGAATCCACGGGAAGCCCAAGCTCCTGCTGCAGCGCGAGCTTATTGATCTTTTTGCCGTTCCGCATACCGGTGGCATCAAAATTATGTACGAGATACAGATCCTGCATCGGGTCATAATCCGCGCGATCCAGTCCGTTCAAAATGCCGTACAGACTGTTTTTCCGCGCGTAGAGCAGTCCGTCCAGACTCTCTCCGCCCTCCCGCGTCATGATCTCCAGTGCATAGGTCGGGCTGACCGTCGTGATCGCATCCGCATAGGCGATCCCGCCCTTCAGATAGTTTGCCTCACCGTAGGATTCCAGCCGGTCAGGCGTAAAATATTCATCCGGCAGTCCGGTCAGATTTTTGACCACGTCGATCATATAGCGTCCCTGAAAACGCAGATTATGGATCGTAAACACGGTCTTTACATTGGAAAGATACGGATAATCACCTGCAAATGCATGTAAAAATACCGGTACCAGTGCCGTCTGCCAGTCGTGACAGTGCAGGATGTCCGGCACAAAGCCGATCATCCCTGTCGCGGCAAGCACTGCCTTTGAGAAAAATGCAAATTTTTCAATATCCTCATGCAGTTGGTTATAGGGCTGCGATCCGGCAAAATAATACTCGTTATCCACGAAATAATAATGGATGCCGTTTTCCTGCGCTTCCAGAATGCCGACGTACTGATTCCGCCAGCCGAGCGACACATAAAAATGCGAATGAAAGCGCAGCTTTTTCTTAAATTCCTCGTCCATGCAGGCGTATTTCGGCAGGATGATACGCACATCGTACTGCTCCTTATCGATATAGCGCACCAGCGAGCCTGCCACATCTGCCAACCCTCCGGTCTTGATGAACGGAACTGCCTCCGAGGTCACAAATAAAACGTTCTTCATATAAGCATGCATCTCCTGTATACGTTTTTCGTCCTATGACCAGTATACACCCATCAGCGCTTATATTCCAGCCGTATTTTATCCGCGATCAGTGCGATAAATTCGGAATTGGTCGGTTTGCCCTTGCCGTTGCTGATCGTATAGCCAAACAGCTCATCGATCGTATCCGTATTGCCGCGGTTCCATGCGACCTCGATCGCATGACGGATCGCGCGCTCTACGCGGCTGGGTGTCGTCTGGAATTTTTTGGCGATGGTCGGATACAGGATCTTTGTGATGGAGCCTAACATTTCAATATCCTCCACGGACATCATGATCGCCTCACGCAGATACTGATAGCCCTTGATGTGCGCCGGTACGCCGATCTCATGGATCATGTCGGTCACATCCGTTTCCAGATCATGTGCGCCTGCTTCCGTGCTTTTTTCATAAGTAATGGCGGGGCGTACCTCACTGCCCCTGCGGTTGCGGTTATCGCGCAGACGCTTGATATGGCGCAGCACGACCTCATTCTCAAACGGCTTCATGATAAAATAGTCCGCACCCTTCTCAAAGGCATCCTCCGTGATGCTCTCCTGACCAACGGCACTGATCACGATCACTGCCGGTTTTTTCTTCAGACTGTGGTCACGGTTCAGCTTGTCAAGCACACTGAGACCGTCCAGCTTCGGCATCACGATGTCTAAGAGCATCACATCCGGCTGCTTGCGCCGGATCAGATCATACGCCTCCACGCCATCCTTCGCCGTGCCGACGACCTCCAGCTCCGCATCCTTTGCCACGATATCTCCCAGTAATCTGAGCATTTTCTCGTTATCATCTGCAATCGCTACATTGAATTTGTCCATTACTGTCCCTCCTTAACGAACTAACGTCATTATAAAGGGTGAAATCCAAGTAATCTGTCAGGTTTTGTCGGCAAACGAAATTTTTTATTTTGTCAGAAAAGAAAAGCCCATGACGACGACACCGAGCACGACCAGAATGACACCGGTCATACGGTTTAACGCCTTCGCGCTCGCTTTATTCGCAATGACAGCGGCGATCCGCGCCCAGAGCAGCGTGAACACCACGCAGAGCGCAAATACCGTCCAGTCCGGCGCACCGCCGATGGCAAAATGTGAAACGGCTCCGGTCAGTGCCGTAAAGGTCATGATGAACACGCTCGTTCCGACGGCTGTCTTTAATTCGTAGCCCAACACGGTCGTTAAGATGAGAAGCATCATCATACCGCCGCCTGCGCCGATAAAGCCGCAGATAAATCCGATCAGCATTCCGCAGAATATGGACTGCACGGCGCGTTTTTTCGCGGAAACCGCCTGCATCGTCTCCTTGGTCGTCATGACCGGCTTTACGATAAATTTGATGCCGAGCAGGAACGTCATAAAGACAGAAAAATTACCCATCGTTGCCGCCGGAACCAGACTCGCAATATAGCTTCCGACCACGGTAAACGCGAGCACGGATGCCATCATGATCAGACCGTTCCGGATGTCCAGATTTTTATGCTTTCCATAAGTATACGCAGATACCGCACTTGCCAGCACATCGGAGGACAGCGCGATACCGACTGCCATATAAGGATCCATGTCTAAAAATGCGATCAGCATCGGGCTGATCACCGCCGCGGCACTCATCCCCGCAAAGCCGGTGCCAAGTCCCGCTCCCATTCCTGCAAAAAACGTCACAAGGATCGTGATCAATAACTGCATAAATAAAACCTCTCTTTCTTATTACATGTTGCAAATTACAAATATCTTTTTATTATAACACAACCCGACACAAAAAGGAAACTCGTTTTCTACAAAACAAAAAATGCCAGAGAAGCATCTGCTCCTCTGACACATTGTTCCATCCGATCACCGGATTACGCATTTCTGCCGCAGCACTGCTTGTACTTCTTGCCGCTGCCGCACGGACACGGATCATTCCGTCCGATCTTTTTGCCCTCACGACGGATCGTGCCGGACTTTTTCTGCTCTAAGTATAATTCCTTTCTCTTTTCTGCATCAAAGATCTGCTCCCACTGGGGCAGCTCGTACAGCCAGTCTGCCTTCGCATCGACCATGTTCTTGTACAGCTTTTCCTTATCGTAGATGAGGTTGACCTGTGTATCCTCCTCCATCGTGTCGATCGGGTTTGCCTCGACTAAGGAATCATTGATGCCATCCAAAAATCCGGTCATCTCCATCACGGAGATCTGGAATCTCTCTGCCAGCTCCTTGACCGTTCCGGTCACCTTCTCATCGGGATCCGTGAGGAGCTTCTCATATACGTTCTTCTCTAATAAGAAATAATCATTCCAGAACTTCTGGAGCTTACCCTTGTCTGCTTTGTCATTATAGGCAACCTTCTGCCATTCCTGTAATAATGCCATAATACATCCGTCCTTTAGTATATTTTTTAGTATAAAAACCCTGCACCATGTATGTGCACTTACATAGTATAACTCATATACGCATATTTTTCAAAACTTTTTTTGTATAAGCGTAAGGAATATGGATATACTACC
>CAZERX010000029.1:0-14547 GCA_964515045.1 uncultured Eubacterium sp. | reverse complement strand
AGCCGGCAGGATATCCTGATGTATGAGCAGGAGGGCAGATTTTGATGTCGGATGATCGAATTTTCGGGAGGAGGAGCGGGATTTCTAAAGAACCTCCGCATTGACCGGCAGGGCGATATGTTCATGCAGACGTTTCCGGAGGTTTACAGGGAGAGGAACGGCTTTTTCCACCGGTATCTGTCCATTTTTTCAAGCATCTATAAGGACTTTCAGGATGACATCGAGCAGCTTCCGATGCTGCTTGATCTGGATACCTGTCCGGCAGGACTGCTCGTGACCTATGGCAGATGGCTCGGCATCGATCTTTCGTGCGATATACAGGACGAAGCGGTCTTGCGGAGCCTTGTGCGCGAAGCATATGAGCTGAACCGGATGAAGGGCACCAAGCGTGCGGTCTGCCGCATTGCAGAGCTGATGCTCGGCGAGGAGGTGCTGCTGCTGGAGCATAACATCATGAAGGAGTATCTGTCTGACCGCACCGACATCACGGAGCTGTACGGCAGGAGCATGTATGATGTCATCATGCTGGTGGAGCATCCGGTCAGTGATCTTTTGAAATCACAGCTCATGTATGTGCTCGATCAGTTTAAGCCGCTGCGCTGCCGGATCCATATCGTTCATCTGAAATCAGACGGTGTGCTCGATTCACACAGCTATCTGGACATGAATGCGCGTGTGTTCGAGGTAGAGCATGCAGGTCTGGATGAAAGCCAGATGATGGACGGCGTAGTGACGTTGAAGTAATGGCGGATTGAAAAAAGAATTGCCATTCTTCCTAAAATCGCTATAATGTATAGTGACGGTGATGCAGCGCAGCCAAGGGGCTGCAAAAATATGATAGATGGAGGAAAGGTGAAACAACTATGACGATCACTGAGACAAGAGTAGAGGATTTAATACAGATAAGCATCGAGGGACGTGTCGATACGACGACCAGTCCGCAACTGCAGAATGCGATCCTGCAGGCGTATCAGAAAGGAACAAAGCTGGTTCTCGATTTTTCAGCCGTTGAATATGTTTCCAGTGCGGGACTGCGTGCCCTGCTGATCGGTCAGAAAACTGCCAATTCCAAGGGAGGAAGCATGACACTGACGAATGTGCCGGAAGCAGTTCTGCAGGTATTTCAGATGTCAGGCTTTAGCAGTATCCTGAACATTGAATCGTAACGGAAACGGCTGGAGGGTCAGGGTCAGATAAAGGATTACCATGACAGAATTTCAGAATAACAGTTATTTTGTAAAAAATACCCTGAAAAAAAATCTTACACCGACGATCATCTCCATACTCAGTACGACGATGATCACATTTGTAAATAGCCTTCTGACGGGAAACCTTTATGGCAGGGAGGCGCTGGCGGCGATGAACCTGATCAACCCGATCACGTTCGTGTTTGCCATGTTTGGCTGTCTGATCAGTATCGGCGGTGCAAGCAGCGCATCCATCGCAATGGGAAAGGAGGAGGATGAGCTGGTGCATTCCTATGCATCACTGGCTCTGATCCTCTCTGTTGCGGTGCCGGTGGTATTCTCGGCAGCAGGTTTTTTTTGTTTTCCGCAGTTGCTTGAGCTGCTCGGCGCGAACGGCGAGCTGTACGCGCTGTGTGAGGATTATGGGCGCGTGATGCTCGCGGGCGGTATGTGCTCGACGCTGATGTACTATCCGTTCAATTTCCTGCGGGTAGACGGACGCGGACAGTATTCCATGATGATATTCGGACTGATGGGTGCACTGGATCTGGTGCTTGTGTTCGTTTTTCACGCGGCAGGATTTGGGCTGGCAGGTGTCGGCTGGGCGGTGGTGCTCAGTACGGCGGCAGCAGATCTGTTGGGACTATGTATTTTATTTTTCGGCAGGGGCAGGCAGATCGTTCTCGCAAAGCCCGTGCAGGTGGTGAGCTGCTGTGTGCAGATATTCCGTACCGGAGCCGCTGCTGCACTGAACAATCTTTGCAACATGCTGCGCTCGATCGTGCTGAATGCACTGGTTCTTGCGGCACTCGGAAATGACGGTGCGAGTACCTTTGCCGTTGCGTGCTCTGTCTTAAACTTTGCGATGGGCTTTGTCGCAGGTGCGGGGCAGGCGGTCGCACCGCTGGTCGGTGTATTCTACGGAGAAAAGGATCAGACGAGTATCCGGATGCTGATGAAAAGCTCCGTGCGTTATGCGCTCATCCTAATGGGAACCATCTTTGCAGTGACGCTCGTACTGTGCGTGCCGCTCGCCTATGCGTTCGGTATGCGTGAGCGGGCGATGGTGACTGCGGCGGCAGTGTCCATCTGCTGGGTGATGTTAAGTTTGATACCGGCGGCAGTCGCAAACTGTCTGATCTTTTATTATATGACGACGGATCAGAGCCTGCTCGCGTCGGTACTTACCTTTGAGCGGTCGTTCCTTTTTGTGGTCGTGTTTGCGAAGCTCCTTGTGGTTGCCGGAGCCGGACAGTGGATGCTCGCTGCATTCGTGCTCGGTGAGCTGGCGACGCTCGGTACGGCGGTGCTCTATGCGCGCCTGCTGCGCGTTCGGGATCAGAACCTGCGTGGCATCCTTTTATTGGAAAAAGAGGACGCGGACAACCGCTATCTGTCCTTTTCGGTAGAAGGCAGTGCCGAGGGCGCGGTCGGTGCATCGGCAAAGCTCGGTGAGTTCTGCGAGGCGCAGGGCATGGATATGAACCATTGTATGATGTTGCCGCTGGCACTGGAGGAAATGCTGGTGTTAGTGAATGAGCACTGCTTTGAAAATGACACATCCATGTATGCGGATGTGCGTATCCTGCACAGCAGGGATGAGGTGCTGCTTCGGATCCGCTGCGGCGGCAGGCTGTTTGATCCGATCGCTGATTATAAAAAACGGACGGCGGGTATGAGTGAGGAGGAGCTTCTGATGGATGAATCACTCGGCATCCGTATGATCGTGGAGGCGGCGAAGTCCGTGACGTTCCGTCGGACGATGGGCGTGAACAATCTGGTCGTTATCATCTGATGGAGCGATTGGAATAGGATTTGTGTTAGTTGTAAGGAAAAAGAGGGTATCAGATGTTAGAGAAATCATTGGTGACGTTTGACGCAGTCACCAGAGAACTAAAAAACGAAAAAACGGGGGAAACAAGGACATTTACGCTCCGACCGTATCAGGTCGGTGATGAGCAGGGGATGATCGCCTGCATCCGCGGTGAATACGGCGACAGTTATTTCAAGCGGGATTTTTATGATGAGGAGAAGCTCCGTCACAAGGCGCTCGGAGACAGCTATGTCTTTTTTGTCGCTGAGACGGAGGGTGAGATCGCAGGAATGGAGATCTTTGCACTGTTCCATACACATGGGGATGATTTTATCGAGCCTGCGTCGCAGATCCTGCGGACGGATATGCGCGGCTACGGACTCGCCTCTGAGTTGGTGGTGTACACGTTCCGGCTGGCGAAGGCGATGAAGCCGTCGGCACTTTTTGTCCATGCGGTGACATTTCACGATATCACACAGCATGTGTGCGGCGGACAGGGCATGCAGCCGACCGGCTTCCGGCTGGGCAGCTTTATGACGAGCCGGATGCAGAACAGCTATCCGAAGGGGCGCTGCCCGAAGCATTCAGAGGGCATTATGATCCTGCCGGTGGAAAAGCATTCGGCAGGCACGGTCTATGTGCCGGAGGAGCTGACGGACGTTGTGCGTGACTGCTATGACAGGCTGCAGATGAGCTATGAGCTGTGCACGGAACAGGCAGACTATCGCGAGGAAACGTGTGAGCTGTCACAGGTGACAGATGAGCTGCAGCGCACGGTGCTCATTCGGGTACATACCTATGGTGTGGATCTCACGGAGCAGGTGCAGCGGCTGATGCAGCAGCACACGGAGCCGTATTGGACATATCAGACCACGCTGTCCATGTCAGACGGACAACTGCTGACCGCATATGAGCAGTTGGAGCAGCTTGGCTTTTTCTTTACCGGCGTGAAGGCGGCGTGCGGTGCAGAGGAACAGTTGTATATGCAGTGGTGCGGTGATCTGGAGCTTTATATGGAGGATTATGTACTGACAGAGGAATTTGCGCGGATGCGCGACCGGATCAGTAAGTTATATGACAGGAGGATTAGAAAATGAGTCTTCGTAAAAAAATACTGTGCACATGTGTCGGAAGCACGATGTTTTTTGCCATTACGATCGGTGTATTTTTGAGCGTGCAGATGGGCACATTGAAAACAGATGTCATTGAGTCAAACAGCGAGTATACACAGATGGTCGGAAGCATGTCTGCGGATTCGACGACCGCGCAGATGCGCAAGCGTATGATGGATCTGACGAAAAGCAATGCACAGCTCGCAAATTCCAAATTTGAGGATCTGGAAAAGGAGGTTGTCATTCAGGCGGAGCTTGCGACAAAGCTCTATGGATCGCCGGACGATTATGGGCGGGTGACGCTGCGCGAACCGGATGCGGCAAACGACGGCACGCTGAGTGTCCAGCTTCTGCACTCCGCGAAGGTGACGGATCTGGATGCGCCGTCCGTTCGTGAGGAGATCGGACTGCTCGGCAATCTGTCGGACACGTTATATGCGATCAACAGCAATTCCGAGGCGATGGCATCCAATTATGTTGCGATGGAATCCGGTCTGATGGTGCAGGCAGACTCGATCGCTGCGTCAAAATTCGACGAGGACGGAACGGTGCTTCCGTACGAGGCAGACGAAAGACCGTGGTATGTCGGTGCGGAGAGCACCGGAAAGGCATATTTTACACCGGTTTCACGCGATGCGCATACAGACGATATCGGTATCATGTGCGGTGTGCCGATCTATGTAAACGGTGAATTTTCCGGCGTTGCAGGTGCGGGCATGTATCTTAGCAACATTGAGGAGCTGGTCGATGACCTGCGGCTCGGTGCAGACGGCTATGCCTGCATCATCAATCAGGACGGACAGGTGATCTTTTCCCCGAAGGAGGGTGGAGAGCTGTGTATCGACGTGGAAGGACAGACCGACCTTCGCGTGGCAGATAACGTGTCGCTCGCAGGAGTTGTCCGCAGCGTGCTGGCAGGAAGCAGCGGCATCACATCCATGGAGCTGGACGGTGCAACGCACTATATCGCCTATGCACCGATGGAAAAGGTCGGCTGGGCATTCCTCACTGTGCTGAGTGAGGAGGAGGTGCTTTCATCGACCAATGAGCTGCTGACGCAGCTTGGAGCAAAATCTGAGCAGGCTGAGCAGGTGATGCAGCAGACGATACGGATGTCACTGTTCACGCTCATCTTGGCGATACTGATCTTTGGCATCCTCGTGATCGGTGCATCCTCCTATGTGTCCATGCGCATCGGCAGACCGATCCGGCTTCTGACGGAGCGCGTCGGAGCGATCGACGGAGACAACCTCGACTTTGTATGGGAGGGCGAGGATCCGGATGCAAAGGATGAGATCGAGGTGCTGGCGGCGGCATTTATGGATATGACGCAGAAAATGAAGCAGTATATCGCAAATATCACTGAGATCACAGCCGAAAAGGAGCGGATCGGCGCAGAGCTGAACGTTGCGACCAAGATACAGGCAGATATGCTGCCCAAGATATTCCCTGCCTTTCCGGAGCGCACGGAGTTTGATGTTTATGCAAAAATGGATCCGGCAAAGGAGGTCGGCGGCGATTTCTACGACTTCTTCCTGATCGACGATGACCATCTGGCAATCGTTATCGCAGATGTATCGAGCAAGGGCGTACCGGCGGCACTGTTTATGGTCATTGCCAAGACGCTGATCAAAAACCATGCACTCAATCAGGAAGCACCGGATGATATTTTCCGGCGCGTCAATAACCAGCTCTGTGAGGGCAATGAGGAGGGCATGTTCGTTACGGCATGGATGGGCGTGCTTACGATCAGCACCGGCGATTTCGAGTTCGTGAATGCCGGACATAACCCGCAGCTCCTCTTAAATACCGAAGCATACGACTGGATCGATGCTGCCCCCGGCTTTGTACTGGCGGGTCTGGAGGGCATTCCGTATCAGAGCCAGCATATCCGGTTACAGCACGGCGCACGCATTTTCCTGTACACGGACGGTGTGACTGAGGCACAGAACCGTGCGGATGAGCTGTTCGGTGAGGAGCGCCTGCTGGAGAGTCTGGCAAAGAACGGTGCAAAGCCGCTTGATGAGATGCTGACCGGTGTACGTGCAGATATTGATGCGTTCGTCGGCGATGCCGAGCAGTTTGACGATATTACGATGCTTGCATTTGAGTATCACTGAGCGGATCTGAAAGGAGAACGATATGCAGGAAATTAAGCTACAGGCAAGCGATGAAACTTTATATACGGTACTGGATGAGATCGAAAAGGAGCTGGATGCACAGCAGTGTCCGGAGATCCTAAAGAGTACGATGCTGATCGCAGTTGAGGAGATATTCGTAAACATCGCGCATTACGCATACGGCGGCAAGAGCGGTGAGGCGGTGATCAATCTGGACATTGTACCGAATCCGAAGTCATGCAAGATCACGTTCTGCGATCAGGGTGTGCCGTACAATCCGTTAGAAAAAGCAGACCCCGACATCACGCTTTCCGCAGAGGAGCGCGAGATCGGAGGTCTTGGGATCTTTATGGTAAAGCAGAGCATGGATAACGTAGAATACCGTTATGAGAACGGCTGCAATATCTTAACGATCGAGAAGCGGCTGGAGGATGTGTAAAAAGTGTAAAAAAAGGAATCCCATTTACTGGGATTCCTCCGATGATGGCTCTGATCAGTCCTTGGCAGGATCAGAGATCTCAAGGTATTCATTAAACACATATCCGGTACTGCCATCCGGAAGCATGATCTTGGAGCGGTTCTCACCGATCTCAAGGACGATGCCGGTATCGCCGCCGTTCAGCAGGGCAATGACCTCAGACTCGCGGTCGCTCGTCTTTCGGACGCGCACCGCAGTCACATCAGCAGGAACGACGGTGTAGGTAGTCTCTTCCGGTTCGGCTGCAGGTTCGGGTGCAGGCTCATCCGGAGTCTCCGGTTCGGATTCGGGTTCGGATTTCTCGTCCGGTACTGCTTCTGGCTGCTCGACCGGTGTCGGCGCAGGATTGGAGCTTTCGTCCGGCGCAGGCTCCGGCTCAGCGGGAGCCGTATCAGCAGGTACGGTCGTGCTGACTGCGGGTACATCCGGTGTTTCGATTTCAGCCGCATGGCGCGGGAGCCGGACGATACCGATGATGCCGCCGATCAGAAAGACGGCAAATACGATGATAAAAAGTGTATTATTTTTTTTCATCACGGACACCTCCCATTAAGTGGTCGGGAGCTGGATGTAGATACCCATGCCCCTGCCGACGGTGCTCTTTGCGTAGATACTGCCGCCGTAGTAGTCAACGATCGCCTTTGCCTGTGTCAGACCGAGACCGTTTCCGCTGACGCGGTTTGAGCCTTGGTAATTCAGCTCAAAGATATGACTGGTTTCCGTTTCGGACAGACCGGCACCGTTGTCCTTCAGCACGATGAAAATATCATCACCGATATTGGAGATGGTGATGAGCAGGCTGCCGGAGCGGTGCATGTATTTAATGGAATTGTCGATGATATTCCGAAACAGGATGCGCAGTCGGCTTCGGTTCGCCTTTACGAGCAGGGTACTTTCCGGCGCGGATAAGATCAGCTCGATGCGTGCAGCTTCGGCGAAGGAGGAAAGCTCTGCGATGGTGTCCCGTGCGATGCTTAAGATGTCGAGTGTTTCATCCTCGGCTTCCTCAGGATCAATGGGCGGGAGCAGTGCTTCGTAGGCTGCCGTGCGTGATGACTGTTCATCTGCCGCGCGATCCTGCGGCTCGTCCGCGGCTGTGACCGGCGTACCCTGCGGCTCGGTATGGAGCGCTGCTGCCTTGGCAGCTTCGTCTGCGGCTTCGCGCAGTGCCGTGATCTCGTCCGTGAGGGAGCGGATGCGTGCATTGGCGGAGGTCAGCTCCTTGTCCTGTTCGGCGATCATCTGATGCAGTCCTTCATCGTCCACGGTGCTTTTCCAGAACAGAAATGCCAGCGTGAGCATCACAAGACTGTGGATGATAACGCAGATGAGGATCAGCCACAGATCAAAGTGGAAGAAGCTGAACAGCACGAGCAGATAGGACAGCACGGAACAGCCGAGCATCGTTTTTTGAGTCGTTGTCATATTGAGATACCTTCTTTCAAAGATTTTGATGCGCATTTTTGCGCGTATCATTTCTTGCGTCATTATAGCATAGGAAAACTAAAAATCATAGCATATTTTATATGGAGGATGCCGTATGAATCTGTCGGAACGTTTTGCAAAGGATCAGCGGGAAAAAGAAAAAATACGAAAAAACCGTAGGAATGACGATGAGGAGACCATGACCTACATGCAGCGGACGCGCAGTGCGCCGATCAATGCGCAGAGCCGGACGTTTGCGGCGATCGGGGATGATTCGTTTCATCTTGCGCCAAGTGTTTTTGACCGTCAGGCGATCTTTCATACCGGAGATACCAAACAATAACATGAATCAGCGGAGGTACGTGCAATGAGTACAGCATGGATGGAAAAAATGGAGAAGCAGCCGTTTTCAGACTACAATTCCTACATGTCAGCGATGTTTGCCATCGTGAATGACAGTATGGATCAGTACATAGAGGAGCTGAAGGCAGTCTTTGCGAATGAGCAGGGCGGCTATAAAAACGTGCTCTATCCGGATCTTGAGATCGCGCACGATCTGTGTAAGGAGGAGGTGACGCGGTATTATCAGCAGCTCTCCAAGAACGCAGAGCAGGCAGCCGACGGGCAGGAGGATGAAACAGATGTATTTTCCCTGTTCGAGGATCTGGATCTCGGTGATCTTTTCGGCGCGTCGGATGCGCAGTCGGACGAGGAAAAGGAGGCGGATCGCGCCACGCTCGCAGAGGAAATGAAACGGCAGGCGCGCACACTGACACCGGAGGAAAAGCTCCGTCAGATGGATACGCGTGCGCAGCTCACGCTTGATGCAGGGATCTCCCTGCCGTTCTATGAGCTGTGCAGAAAGCTCAGCTTTGAGCCGTTTACGGTATTTTGTCTGGTCTGCGGGATCCTGTCCTCAACACAGACGAGCTATGCGGGCATCTATCAGGTGATCAATGAGAACGGAAGCATGTCCGTACCCTCGATCGAAACGGCAGCGAAGCTGTTTTACGGCTCGGATTTTTCGATCACCGGCGCTTACGGAGATATGTCCGTCTGTCTGGAGCAGCTTCTTCCGGTGCTGGATCTGCAGGTGCAGAAAACCATGCCGTTTTCTACGTTTGTCACGCCCGACAAGCGGATGATCGACTATTTATTCGGTCGGGATCCGCTGCGGCTGGATGAAAATTACGGACAGTTCATCAAAATGCTGACGGATGATGCGGAATTAGATCCGATCATGGCAAATCAGAACGTGCTGGAGGCAATGGAGATCTCGTTCGGCGAGGGTGTCCGTATCTTTTCCTATCACGGAGACGAGGGCAGCGGCAAGAAATTTTTTATCCGTCATTTCTGCCGGAAAAACGACATGCGCGCCGTATCGATCAACTGTAAAAAGCTCTTTTCCTATGATTATCAGTTCGTAGACCGTGCGCTGTGGGCGGTGACGCGTGAGTGTATCCTGACGAATGCCTGCTGTGTGCTGGATGAGCTGACCTATCGCGAGGAGGAAAAGGAAAAGTTCCAAGGCTATATGGATCTCGCGTTTTCCAAGCTGACCACGCGGGGAATGCTCGTGTTCGCGCTCAGTAAGGAGCCGATGAACTTTAAGGAGATCACCAGACAGGAGATCACGACGTTGGAGCTTGGCACGCCGTCCTTTGAGGAGCGGCTGGACTGCTGGAAGTATTATGCGAAGGATTATGCGCTGGGAGAGGACTGTGATCTGCAGGAAATGACCATTAAATTCCTGTTCACGCCGGGAAAGATCCGCGATGCCCTGCGTTATGCGCGGAGTCTTGCGACGATGAACAAGGAGATCCTGATCCCGCGTTCGGCGCTGTTTACCGGCTGCAACAATCAGATGTCCTCCGAGCTTAGCCAGAAGGCGACGCGCGTGGAAGCAAAGTTCGGCTTTGAGGATATCGTTATGAATGCCGATCAGCGTGAGACGATCACACATGCGATCGAGCAGATGAACTTCAAAAACCGCGTCTATGAGGACTGGAACTATATGAAAAAGTATCCTTACGGCAGAGGTCTGACCGTCCTGCTGTTCGGTGCTCCCGGTACCGGTAAATCCATGATGGCGCAGGTGCTCGCGCATGAGCTGAATCTGGAGCTGTACCGCGTGGATATCTCAAAGGTTGTGGATAAATACGTCGGCGAGACGGAAAAATCACTTTCCATGATCTTCCGCGAGGCGAAAAAGTGTAACGTCGTATTATTCTTTGATGAATGTGATACGATCTTTGCAAAGCGTTCGGATGACGGTGGCTCGAACCAGTCATCAAACAATAACAAGACCGCGCTGCTGCTGCAGGAAATGGAAGCCTACGACGGCGTGTGCGTGCTGGCGACCAACTACAAGCACAACATTGATCCGGCGTTCTTCCGGCGTATGAAATACATCGTCGAGTTCCAGTTCCCGAATGCAGATACGCGGGAAATGCTCTGGCGCACGACGATCCCGAAGACGACACCGCTCGCGGAGGATGTGGATATCCGTTTCCTTGCGGAGCGTTTCGAGTTTGCCGGAGGTAATATCAAAAACTGTATTTTGAATGCGGCATTCCTTGCGGCTGCGGACGGTGACGGCAGGGAGGTCGGCATGAAGCACTACCTTATGGCGATCAAATACGAGTTTGTCAAGACAGGAAAGGTCTTTACGCGTGCAGATTTTGAACCTTATGCGTCCTTGATCGGATTGTAAGATAATTCTGACAATTACGGGGACTTGACAGATAAAAAGCATAGGAATAAAATAAAGAGTGACTATGGGGAAGTCACTTCTCAAATCTGCAAAAAAGGAGAAAATGGTTATGGCGGGAATGAAACAATCAAAAAGAAACAAAAAATCAGAAGGAAACCGGAAAACACAGAACAGACAGGGCATCGCGTTCCAGCTCCAGAGTAAGATCGGAATGAGCGTAGTGACGATCATGGCAGTTGTCATGGTTGTTGTGATCGTTGTCGTGTACAGTATGCTGACCAGTGCAAACAATACGCAGCTCCAGCAGGATTCTGAGGCAGCGGCACTGGATGTGGAGAAATACTTTGCACCGTTCCAGCGGATGGTGGAGCAGGAGGCGCTCGGCGAGGGATTGCAGGAGCTGCTCAGCACGACCGGCGCAGGACAGAATATTGCAGAAAATGCGGGATACGCGGAGGTTTACGAGGAGCTGCAGCTTTTGCAGAAGCTGGATGCTGAGAATATCATGGCATGCTGGGTTGCGGATATGGATGCGAATGCACTCATGCAGTCAGACGGCTTTGTATCCGGTGATGATTTTGATCTGACGACGCGTGCATATTACTCCTGCACACAGACCGGAGAAACGATCATGACGGCTCCGTATACCGATTTCAGTACCGGAAAGACCGTTATCAGCGTGGCAACACCGATCGTCGGCAGTGACGGTACGACACTCGGTATCTCGGGTATGGATATCGCAGTGGATGACATCATGACGTTCATGTCAGAATATAAGATCGGTGACGGCGGCTATTCTACACTGTTAGACAGTGACGGAACCTTCACCTATCATCCAAATGAGGCACTGATCGGAACCAATATCAAGGATATGGATATTTCTGAAAATGTGCTTACGGCAGTGTCAAGCATGGATGCGACGATGCTCCGCTACAAGGCAGACGGAGCCGGCAAGCACGGCTATGTGGCACCGGTCGGTGATACCGGCTATGTGACACTCAGTTGTATCCCGAACGGACAGTATTATTCCTCACTGATCCTCTCCGTGATCATGCTGTCAGTCGTATTCATCATCGGTCTGGTCGTGCTCCTTATGATCATCACAAAGGTGGCAGGCAGGATCGTACAGCCGCTGCTGGAGCTGAATGCTGGTGCGTTAGAGCTTGCAAAGGGCAATCTTGACGTGAGCATCAATGTACATAGAAATGATGAGGTCGGAGATCTCGGACGTTCGATCGACAAGACCGTTTCAAGGCTCAAGGACTATATCAATTATATTGACGAGATCGCGGCGGTTCTGGCAGAAATGGCAGACGGCAGACTGGCGATCGAGCTGACGTATGATTATGTCGGTGAGTTTGCCAAGGTGAAGGATGCACTGAACCATATCTCAGATTCCATGAATGAGATCATGGGAAATATGGCAGCGAGTGCAGATCAGGTGTCTGCGGGCAGTGATGATCTGGCGAACGCAGCACAGAGTATGGCAGAAGGCTCAGAAACACAGGCGGCAGCGGTTGAGCAGCTTTTGGCGACCTCCGTGACCGTGGCAGAGCAGGTAGAAGCAAATAAAAAGGATTCCGAGGCATCTGCGGCTTATACCGAGGAAGTAGCCGCCATGATGGAGGGCAGCAAGCAGCAGATGGATGCGATGCGTCAGGCGATGGACAAGATACAGGAATCCTCCAATCAGGTTGTCGGTGTCGTTAAGACGATCGAGGATATTGCAGAGCAGACGAACCTTCTGTCTCTGAACGCGTCCATCGAGGCAGCGCGTGCAGGTGAGGCAGGCAAGGGCTTTGCGGTTGTAGCGGGTGAGATCGGCTCGCTCGCAAATGAGAGCGCGAATGCCGTGAACACGACGCGTGAGCTGATCGGTGTTTCACTGGCAGAGATCGAAAAGGGCAATGCGATCGTGAATGAAGTGGTAGCCGTGCTGGATCGTGCAGTTGAAAAGGTACAGACTGCGAATGAAATGATCCAAAAGAGTGCAGAGTCCGCAGAGGTTCAGATGCAGAGCGTGAACCAGATCCGTGACGGTGTCGGTGAGATGGCACAGACGATACAGGATAATTCCGCGATGGCAGAGGAAACCTCAGCAACGAGTGAGGAGCTGGCGGCACAGGCAACGACGCTGAACGATCTCGTGAAGCAGTTTGAGCTGAAAAAGTAGCAGAAAAGGAAAACTGACAGGAAAGTCAAAGGGTCTGACCGGAAACGGTCAGACCCTTTTCGGATTTATACGCAAATTTATACTTCCATAATGAGATTTTTTCTTGTATAATAAAACCAATTATGTAATTTACTAAAGGATCAAAGGAGAGAAACAATGGGTAAAAAAGTAGTGATGCTTGGAAATGAAGCGATCGCCCGCGGTGCCTATGAAGCAGGTGTCCGTGTGTCTGCCGCATATCCCGGCACTCCCAGTACAGAGATCAGTGAGGCACTCGTACAGTACAAGGATGAGCTGTATGCAGAGTGGTCCCCGAATGAAAAGGTAGCCACGGAGGTAGCGATCGGAGCCAGCATGGCAGGCGCACGCGCGATGGCATGTATGAAGCACGTCGGCTTGAACGTTGCATCCGATCCGTTATACACCGTATCCTATATGGGTGTGACCGGCGGACTGGTGCTCGTCGTTGCAGATGACCCCGGTCTGTACAGCTCACAGAATGAGCAGGATACACGCATGGTCGCACGCGCGGCGCATGTGCCGGTATTAGAGCCGTCAGACAGCGGAGAAGCAAAGGAGTTCATGAAGCTCGCATTCGATTACAGTGAGCAGTTTGACCGTCCGTTCATTCTGCGCACCACGACAAGACTGGCGCATTCCCAGAGCGCGGTGGAGCTTTGTGACCGCACGGAGCGTGCACTGATCCCCTATGAAAAGGACATCGCAAAGCACGTGATGATGCCTGCAATGGCAAAGGCACGCCATGCCGTGATCGAGGATAAGATGGCAGAGCTTGCAGAAGCAGCGAATACACTTCCGGTCAACCGCGTGGAGCTGCGGGACAAAAAGATCGGTGTCATCACGAGCGGTATCCCGTATCAGTATGTCCGTGAGGCACTGCCGGAGGCATCCGTATTGAAGCTCGGCATGGTCAATCCCCTGCCGGAGAAGCTGATCAGAGATTTCGCCGCACAGGTTGAGGAGCTTTATATCGTTGAGGAGCTGGATCCCGTGATCGAGCAGCAGGTACGTGCAATGGGTATCGCCTGCAAGGGCAAGGAGTGCTTTACCCTGCTCGGTGAGTACAGCGCAAATATGCTGCGTGAGGTCGTACTCGGTGAAAAGATCGAGGCAAAAGCACCCGCACAGGTGCCGAACCGCCCGCCCATTTTATGTCCGGGCTGCCCGCACCGCAGCGTCTACTACATATTAAAGAAATTAGGCATTCATGCAGCAGGTGACATCGGCTGCTATACACTCGGAGCAGTTGCACCGCTTGCAGTCGTGGATTCCACGATCTGTATGGGTGCGAGCATCAGCAGCATGCACGGTATCGAGAAGGCTGCCGGAAAAGAGTTCAAAAAGAACTGGGTAGCCGTGATCGGTGATTCCACCTTCCTGCATACCGGTGTCAATTCGCTGATGAACATGGTTTACAATAAATCCACCCGAACCGTGATCATTCTGTACACTGCCACGACCGGAATGACCGGACATCAGGATCATGCCGCGACCGGTCTGACCCT
>CAZERX010000028.1:0-14912 GCA_964515045.1 uncultured Eubacterium sp. | reverse complement strand
ATATCGGAAAAATATATTCCCGGCAGATTAAACGTGATTTAGATCCGGTATTACGAAAAGGGGAGCGGTTTGATCTGAATATGGTTCAGCGGGAAGTTAGGGAATATCTTGCAACTGTTCTGATACCAACAAAGGAAGAAAAAGCATTCTGGAGAGCCTTTTCAGAGGGTATTTATCACCCGGAATGGATATTTGCCGAAGACAATGAACTTGTAAACATTGCAAGACACCCGATGGCATTATGGAAGTGCAGAAAAAAGAGCTAAAAGCCGAGTTGTCTTTCGCTCATTCGCATGTTATAATGGATACAATTAACATGTTAGTGACAAAGGAGAATGAAAAATGTCTACATCAGAAAACAAGAACGATATGCTGCAGAAAACCGGCGTGGTGTGCATCCTCGCGCTGGTATGTACATTTCTCTGGGGAAGTGCGTCACCGTGCATCAAGCTCGGCTACGCACTTTTTGAGATCCCGTCCAGCGAAACATGGACGCAGGTGCTGTTCGCGGGCACGCGGTTTGTGCTGGCGGGCGTGCTGACACTTTTGATCGGCAGTGCGATCCAGAGAAAACCGCTGCTTCCGACGCGGAGTGCCGCACCGAGCATCTGCAAGCTCGCCGTGTTCCAGACGGTGCTGCAGTATATCTTTTTTTACATCGGACTGGCACACAACAGCGGTGTCAAAGCCTCCATCATCAATGGCTCAAACACCTTTTTTACCATTCTGGTCGCTGCGCTCATTTTCCGGCAGGAGAAGCTCAATCTGAAAAAGATCGCAGGCTGTGTGATCGGCTTTGCAGGCGTGATCGTTGTCAGCATGAACGGTCAGCAGATCGACATGAACCTTAGTCTGATGGGAGACGGCAGCCTGTTTTTGTGCGCGCTTTCCTATGCGGTATCCTCATGTCTGATGAAGGAATATTCCAAGAAGGAGGATCCGGTCATGCTCAGCGGCTGTCAGTTCATTCTCGGAGGCATCGTGATGATCCTGCTCGGTCTCGGTATGGGCGGACGCATCACGCATGTATCCGTGAGTGCGCTGCTGATGCTGTTTTATCTCGCCTGTATCTCCGCAGTGGCGTACTCTCTCTGGGGCGTACTGCTCAAGCATAATCCGGTATCCAAGGTCGCCATATTCGGCTTCACCAATCCGGTATTCGGTGTGTTCCTGTCTGCGTGGTGGCTCGGCGAGGGCGCGCAGGAGCTGGGCTGGAATGCGCTCGCAGCACTCGTGCTCGTGTGCATCGGTATCTGTATCATCAATGTGAAAAAAGAAAAATAAAAGCCGTATCGGGCGATCTGAACATCAAAATATCAGAATATAACGATTCGCAGGGAACAGCTCCCTGCGGTTTTTTTACATTTTTTTGCACAGCCCATTCTTTCATCCCATAAGAACTTACATGAAAAAGTGCACAAATCCGACCGGAATGATTCGTAAAAGATGCACAAAGGAAGCAGAGAAAATTTTAAGGTTCGTCAAAGATTATTCTATGTTTTTTTCCTCTGCGGTATCGCATAATTGGGTCATGCAGCAGAGAGCTGCAAAAAAATGAGGGAGGAAATTCAATGATGAAAAAGAAAGTAGTAAGTGTGATCCTTGCAATGACAATGGCAGCTTCCATGATGGCAGGCTGCGGCGCAAAAGCGGACAGCACAGATGCATCGGGTGATACAGCCGCAGATGCAGCCGATGCGGCAGATACAGATGATGCTGCGGCAGACGCAGCGGGCGACGCGGCAGCGGCGGCGGATGATGCGGCAGATGGAGACCTTGCTGATAAAAAGGTCGGTGTCTGCATCTATCAGTTTTCCGATAACTTTATGACACTGTTCCGCAACGAGCTGGAGAACTATCTGATCGAGGAGGGATTTTCTAAGGATAATATCACGATCGTTGACGGAGCGAACGATCAGGGTACACAGTCCGGTCAGATCGACAATTTCATTACGCAGGGCGTGGATGTGCTGATCATCAATCCGGTAAACTCCTCATCCGCAGAAACCATCACGGATAAGGTCGTAAATGCAGGCATTCCGCTCGTATATATCAATCGTGAGCCGGACGAGGCGGAGGAGCAGAGATGGGCAGACAATGACTGGGATGTGACCTATGTAGGCTGTGATGCACGTCAGTCAGGCACCTATCAGGGTGAGATGATCGCGGAGATCGGACTGGACAAGCTGGACATGAACGGCAATGGCAAGGTGGATTACATCATGATCGAGGGTGATCCCGAGAATGTGGATGCACAGTATCGTACCGAATTTTCCGTAAAGGCACTGACGGATGCAGGCTTGGAGGTGAACGAGCTGGATGATCAGGTAGGAAACTGGGATCAGGCGACTGCACAGCAGTTGGTCGCAAATGCACTGAGCCAGCACGGAAATGATATTGAGGTTGTATTCTGCAACAATGATTCGATGGCACTTGGCGCATTACAGGCGATCGAATCCGCAGGACGTACCGTTGGCGAGGACATTTATCTGGTCGGTGTAGATGCATTATCTGAGGCATTGGAAAATGTACTGGCAGGAAAAATGACCGGAACGGTATTTAATGATCATTTTGCACAGTCTCATAGTGCAGCCAACGCAGCCGTTTCTTATCTCAAGGGCTTAGGAAACGAGCATTATATCGGTTGTGATTATGTGAAGGTGACGCAGGATCAGGCACAGAATGTATTAGACATGCTTGGAACTGCAAACTAATTCTCTTGGTTTTGATATCGTGAAAAGGCAGAAGCGGTGCGGATGTTTGCAGGCATCCGCACGTTCTGTCTGTGATCGGAAAATACCTACCGGAAACTGTCCGGATGGATGAAGGAGGAACGAAATGGCTGAGTATAAATTGGAGCTAAAGGGCATCTGCAAATCCTTCCCCGGTGTCAAGGCGCTGGATCACGTACAGCTCTCACTGCGGGCGGGAACCGTTCACGCGCTGATGGGTGAAAACGGAGCGGGCAAGTCCACGCTGATGAAATGTCTGTTCGGGATCTACCGGATGGATGAGGGAGAGATCCTGCTGGATGGAAAAAAAGTGACGATCGCCAATCCGGATGAAGCGATGGCGCACGGCATCGCGATGGTGCATCAGGAGCTGCAGCCCGTACCGGCGCGAAGTGTCGCGGAAAATCTGTATCTGGGACGTTTTCCTACGAAAGGGATCGGCCCGTTTCAGGTGATCGACCATAAGACCATGTATGCGGAAACGGAAAAATGGCTGAGAGAGGTCAAAATGGACTTTGATCCGAAGGCACCGCTTGGCTCGCTCTCCATCGGACAGATGCAGTCGGTCGAGATCGCGAAGGCGGTGTCACAGCAGGCAAAGGTGGTGATCTTTGACGAGCCGACCTCCTCACTGTCTGAAAATGAGGTGGAGGCGCTGTTCCGCATCATGAACGAGCTGAGGGAAAAGGGTGTGGCAATGGTCTATATTTCCCACAAGATGGATGAGATCAAACGGATCGCGGATGATATCACGATCATGCGTGACGGTGCATATGTCGGCACATGGCCGGTCGCGGAGCTTACGACCGATCAGATCATTGCAAAGATGGTAGGACGTGAGCTGACGAATGTTTATCCGGAAAAGACACACACACCGGCAGAGGTCATCATGGAGGTAAAGCAGTTGTCGTCCATCCACGAAAAATCCTTTCAGGATGTCAGCTTCACGCTTAGAAGGGGCGAGATCCTTGGCTTTGGAGGATTGGTCGGTGCACAGCGGACGGAGCTTATGGAGGGGATATTCGGGATCCGCGGTGTGTCATCCGGTAAAGTGTATCTGCATGGCAAGCCGGTAAAGATCCGACATCCGATCGACGCGATGAATGCGGGCATCGGGCTGATCACGGAGGATCGGCGCGGCAACGGTATTTTTGGCTGTCTTTCCATCAAGGACAATGTAGGGGTGTCTGTATACAATAAGTTCCTGAAAGCAGGCTTTGTACTGGATCATAGGAAAATGAACGCGGTCGTGGATGACAGTATCCGAAAGCTAAAGATCAAGACACCGGATATGAATGAGCATATCGCGAACCTGTCCGGCGGAAATCAGCAGAAGGTCATCGTGTCGCGCTGGCTGGCGAATGATCCGGATGTGCTGATCATGGATGAACCGACGCGAGGGATCGATGTCGGCGCAAAGCATGAGATCTATGAGATCATGAACGATCTGGCAGCGCAGGGAAAGGCGATCATTATGATCTCCTCGGAAATGTCAGAGCTTTTAGGCATGGCAGACAGGATCTGCGTTATGTGCAACGGAAGACTGACCGGTGAGCTTTCATGCGGCGAGGATATGACGCAGGAAAATGTCATGGGTCTGGCGACGCAATTTTAAGACTGTGGAGGAAAGGAAAAATGGACAAAACGAAACAGAAAAAAATCGGCGATTTTCTCATCAATAACGGTGTCATCATCGTCATGTTCATTCTGGTGATCTATACGGGGATCACATCGGACAATTTCATCACAAGGGGAAATCTGACGAATATACTGATGAACATGAGTGCGCGTCTGGTGATCGCCCTCGGCATTGCGGGCTGTGTCATCACGGCAGGCTGTGATCTGTCAGCAGGACGTATGATCGGCTTTGCCGGCTGTCTTGCGGGAACGCTGCTGCAGCGCATGGATTATTCCGGCAAGTTTTTTCCGGACAGAGAGCCGTTAAATATTTTCGCTGCACTGTTGATCGTCATGCTCGTCTGTGCGGCATTCGGCAGCATCACCGGATTTTTTATCGCATATCTGAATGTCCCGCCGTTCATCGCGACACTCGCCATGATGGAGATCGTATACGGTATTTCCCTGATCTATACCGGAGCGACACCGCTGGGCGGCTATGTCAGGGAATATACAGATGTGGCGAATGGAAAATTCTTAGGCATCAGTTGGCTGATCTGGATCGCGTTGGCAGTGGCAGCCGTGACATGGTTTATTTTTAACATGACAAGACATGGAAAATATATGTATGCGATCGGCGGAAATCCGCAGGCGGCGGAGGTTGCCGGAGTTCCGGTCAAAAAGACCATGATCCTGATCTATATGAAGGCAGCAGCCATGTACGGACTTGCCGGTTTTATGCTCGGTGCCAAGGCGGGCGGTGCGTCCGTCAATCTCGGCTACGGCTATGAGATGGAGGCGATCGCAGCGTGTACGATCGGCGGTGTGTCCGTCACCGGCGGACGCGGAAAGGTATCCTCAGCGATCATCGGTGTGGCAGTTTTTGAGCTTCTGAAGGCAGCGCTGCAGTATCTCGGCGTGGATGCCAATGCGCAGTATATCGCGATCGGCATGGTCATTTTTGTTGCGATCTCGCTGGATATCCGAAAATACGTTGCACGAAAATAATTTTTGTAAAAAAAGAACAACTATACTATAATAATAGCGGCTGTGAAAAGTCGCTATTATTTGTCGTATGTAAAGAGGGTGGACCGGATGGATCAGTATAAAGTGTTGTTTGTGGATGATGAGGAGGAAGTCTGTCAGATCATCATGAAAAAGCTGGACTGGGAGTCGATGGGATATGCCGTGGCGGGCTATGCGCATAACGGTGTGGAGGCGCTCGAAATGGCTGAGGAGGTGCAGCCGGATGTGGTCATGACGGATATCAAAATGCCGTATATGGACGGACTGACGCTCGCAAGGGAATTAAAAAAGCGTTATCAGAATATCCGAGTGATCATTTTTTCAGGCTTTGATGAATTTGAATATGCGAGAGAGGCGATCAAGCTTGAAGCGGCAGAATATATCTTAAAGCCGATCAATGCGACAGAGCTTCGCGTCGTTTTTGAGAAGGTGAAGACGAGTCTGGATCAGGAGCTTTCCGAAAAACGGGATATCGAAAAGCTGCGGGAATATTATCTCCAGAGCCTGCCTGTCCTGCAGGAGAGCATCTATACCTCACTGATCGAGGGCAGGATACCGGAGCATGAGATCCGACGGTATGCGGAGGATTATCAGATCCGTTTGACGGGACCGTATTATGTTGTGGCAGTGCTGCACATCAGCCGCGAGCCGGCAGAGGGAGAAAACCATGCAGATCCGGTGCTGCAGGCAGTGTCCATCAAACGTTACGTCGAGGAGCAGTTTGATGGAAAATGGAGCTGTCGTGCCGTGACCTATCTGGGAGACACGGTGCTGATCGTGGAATTGCAGGATGTGAAGCAGCTTCCGACGTTTACGGATCATATGGATCGCTTCTGCAAGGCAGTCCGCAGGCTTTTGGACATGCAGTTGACGGCTGGCATCGGACTGGTGTGCAGCAATCCGGCGCAGCTTTCCATATCCTATGAGAGTGCGAAAAATGCGGCTGCATACCGTGTGCTGTATGGCACGTCAAAGGCGATCAACATTGCAGAGATCGATCCGTTAGAGCATATACAGGAGCATTGGGAGCAGGAATATCTGCAAAATATTTTCCGACAGATCAAGCTCGGAGCGGCAGAGCCGTTCGAGGAGGCAGTCGATGCCTTCTGCGGACAGCTCGGGCATTCACGGATGTCCATGCAGAATTACAGGGTTCTGCTGATGGAGCTGATCGCCGAGATCTTCCGGTTTGGTGACAGCTACAGCGTCAATATGGAGGATATTTTCGGGCAGGAGGACGTGTACCGGCAGGCAATGCAACTGGAATCCACGGAAGCGCTTAGTGCGTGGATCCGTGAGGCAGGGCTGAAAATGCAGCGGCAGATACGGGATGAGAGACAGGACAGCACTAAATATCTCGTGAAGCGTGCCATTTCCTATGTGAAAGAAAACTATGCGAAGCAGGAGCTTGGCGTGGACGAGATCTGTATGCATCTGGGAGTCAGTGCCTCCCATTTTTCTACGATATTTAAGAAAGAGACCGGACAGACCTTCGTGAGCTTTCTCACTGCGTACCGCATGGAGCAGGCACTCGGACTGCTGCTCACGGCAGGAGAAAAGACGTTTATCATAGCAGAAAAGGTGGGTTATTCGGATCCGAATTATTTCAGCTATGTATTCAAGAAAACCTATGGCATGTCGCCGTCGAAATATAAGGCGCAGAAGCTGGGCGAAGTATGAGCAGGCTGCGGACATGGTGCAAAGGGTTCGGGAAATACCTTGCGGATAAGGCGAGACTCCGATCCACACAGGTGATCCTGTCTTTTTCCTTCACGGCGATCTCGGTCTGCAGCATGGCGATCCTTGGCGTGTCGCTGTATGACCGTTTTGTAAACCGGATGGAGGAGCTGACGATGGAGAGTGCAGGGCAGCTCCTAAACCAGACCTCGATCAATCTGGAGACGTATCTGCGCAACATGCGGCGGATCTCAGATACGATGTATTACAGTGCGATCAAGGACAAGGATCTGGCTGTGGATACGCTGGATCCGGAAATGAACCTTTTGTACGAGGCGAACAAGGATAATCTGATCAGCATTGCCTGTTATACGGACGAAGGTGAGCTGGTGACGGCGGCACCGGTCTCGAATGAAAAGGATCGGCTGGACATCACCGGACAGCAATGGTTTGTACAGGCGGTCGGACAGATGGAAAATCTGCATTTTTCCACGCCGCATGTGCAGAATCTGTTTGATGATCCGAGCTATCGGTATTATTGGGTGATCTCGCTGAGCCGTGCGGTGGAGCTGACGAAAAACGGAAGCTCAAAGCTCGGCGTGCTTTTGGTAGACATGAATTACAGCAGCATCGAGCAGTTGTTAAATAAGGCAAATACGGATAATTCGTCCGAGTATGTGTATCTGATGGACAGCAACGGTGAGATCATCTATCATCCGAAGCAGAAGCTGATCTATAACGGTCTGTGCAGGGAAAATAACCGGCAGGAGGCGCGCTACGAGGACGGCACGCATCAGGAGGAGTTCGAGGGAGAACGTCGGCTCGTGACGACGCGCACGATCGGTTATACCGGCTGGAAGCTCGTCAGTGTTGTGCCGATGAGCGCGTTTCAGATGGGCTTAAACAGCACGCGGCTGTTTGTGATCCTTCTGGTGGCACTTTCGATGGCAATGATCATCATCTTAAACCAGCTCGTCTCCCAAAGGATCGCAAAGCCCCTGCAGCGGCTGAATGAGTCTGTGCGTGAATGGGAGGCGGGAAATCCCGATCCGGACATCTACATCGGAGGTACACAGGAGGTTGCGCATCTCGGGAAAACACTGCACGCGACCTTTGAGCAGATCAACGGACTGATGCGGGATATCCTGCGCGAGCAGGAGGAGAAGCGGAAAAGTGAGCTGGATGCACTGCAGAGTCAGATCAACCCGCATTTTCTGTACAATACGCTGGATTCCATCATCTGGATGATCGAGGGCGAACGGTATGAGGATGCCGTTTATATGATCACACAGCTTGCCAGCCTGTTCCGGATCAGTCTGAGCCGCGGAAAGACGGTGATCTGTATCGAGGATGAGCTGCGCCATGCGAAAAACTATATGAATATCCAAAAGATCCGTTATAAAAATACGTTTTCCTTTGATCTTACCGTGGATGACGAGGTACTGACCGGCAGTACGGTGAAGCTGGTGCTGCAGCCGCTGCTTGAAAACGCGATCTACTACGGCGTAGAGGGCATGGAGGAGGATGGAGAGATCCATGTGCGGGCGTATCGTGACGGAGCGGATGTGTATCTGGAGGTCAGCGATAACGGACTCGGAATGCCGCCGGAAATGGTAGAAAAGCTGCTGACGGACAATGACCGCGTGCATAAACGCGGCTCCGGCGTGGGAGTGATCAATGTGCACAACCGGATCGCACTCTGCTTTGGCAGGGAGTACGGACTGACGATCATCAGTCAGCCGGACGAGGGCACGACGATCCGTATCCGTTTGCCGTACCTTGCGTATTCACCGCAGCTTCAGGAGCAACTGGAGCATGGGATGAGGGGCAGTGACGGAGAGGGGGAAAACCGATGAAAAAAAGACAACTGCTGTACCGCGCGGGGGTCGTTGCTCTGATGGCTGTACTCCTGCTCGCAGCGGCATGGCTGGTACAACTGTCGCAGACGGAGCATGAGCTTACGGTAGCAGTGATCGTGAGTGACAGCAATAATGGACGGTGGATATCCGTGCGTGAGGGGATGGAGCAGGCTGCCGCTGACGAGCAGGTGCAGCTCCATTATGTGTCTGCCGGTGTGCTGAGTGATGCGCAGGAGGCGGAGCTTCTGGAGCGTGAGCTGTCGGGCGGAGCGGATGCCGTTGTGCTGCAGCCGGTCGGCGGGTCGCGGGTCGAAGCCGTACTGGAGCAATATGCGGACGGTGCAGACGTGATGCTTTTGGAGAGCGGATTATCAGCAGAGAGCGGGTATCCGCTGACGGCACCGGATGCGCAGGAGGTAGGAAGGCTGCTGGCAAAAGCCGTATGTACACACGAGCCGTCTGTGTCCGCACTGTCTCATCGGAAGATCGGCGTGCTCTGTTCGGGGAAAATGAAGCCCTGTATGCAGAAGCGTCTGCAGGGACTGACGGATGCACTGCAGGAATTTGGGATAGAACCGGCATGGGTACTGGAGGCAGATGAGCAGGGTCTGGAAACGCGACTGAAAAAGCAGCAGAAGAAGGAGCCTGCGGATATTCTGGTAGCGCTTGGAAATGTGCAGACGGAGGCTGCGGTCGATTATCTGCTGGCACAGACAGACACACAGGGGCGGAAGCCGGATATCCTGCTGTATGGGACCGGCTGCTCCGAAAAGTCCGTATACTATCTGGACAAGGGGGTTATCAGCGGGCTGATCGTGCCGAATGAGTTTTATATGGGCTATCAGAGCATCCGTGAGATCGCAAAACAACTGAAGGAGCGTTCGTATCGTGCAGTGGGTACGACGATCGGATGTTACAGCATTGATCGGGAGAATCTGTATCTGCAGGAAACGCAAAAGCTCCTGTTCCCGATCGTGCAGTAGCTATGGAGGGATGGAGGAATAATGAGACGAGAGAAAAAAACGTGTTTGATCCTAGCGTTATGCATGTGCATCATGCTGGTGGGCTGCGGAGTGAACGAGCCGGATATAAAAATGCACGGTATCCGGATCGGGATCACCCTTTATGACCAGTATGATACCTTTGTGTCACAGTTGCTCGACACCTTTGACCGATGTGCCAAAGAAAAGGAGGAACAGACCGGTGTTGCGATCAGCATCGAGACCTATAATGCGTCTGAGAGCCAGACCACGCAGAACAGTCAGGTGGAGAAAATGATCGCGGACGGCTGTGATGTGATCTGCGTGAATCTGGTGGATCGGACGGAGCCGACGACGATCATAGAGCTGGCGGAAAAGAATAACGTTCCGATCATCTTTTTTAACCGTGAGCTGGTCGAGGAGGATCTGGAACGCTGGGAGCGTCTGTATTACGTCGGCGCAAAGGCACATGAGTCGGGCACGCTGCAGGGGCAGTTGGTAGCAGATTATTATGCCGCACATCCGGACGTGGATAAAAATGGGGACGGAATGCTCCAGTATGTGGTGCTGGAGGGGGAAGCAGGTCATCAGGATACGATCGTGCGCACCGAGTATTCCGTCAATACGATACTGGAGCATGGCGTGGCAATGGACAAGCTGGGCTATGCGATCGCAAACTGGAGCCGTGCACAGGCGCAGAATCAGATGGCACAGTTGCTCAGCCAGCACGGAGCAGATATTGAGCTTGTGCTGTCCAATAATGACGACATGGCACTGGGAGCGGTCGATGCACTGCGCGCATCCGAGCTGCCGCCGGAGGAGTGGCCGGCATTCGTCGGGATCGACGGTACGGATGTCGGACTGGAAGCGGTAAAGCGGCGTGAGCTGATCGGAACGGTATACAATGACAAGGAGGGACAGGCAGACGGGATGCTCAGTCTGGCGTTCGCGCTGGCGACGGATGCAGAGCTTACCGGTCTTGGACTGGAGGACGACAGATACATCTGGCTGCCGTATACGGCGGTCGGACAGGATGAGGCGGAGCAATATTTAGAAAGGTCTCAGGAGTCCTTCTGACACCCCAGCATCCGCTCGAACAAAAGCCCTGCGCCCATCCACAGCGGCGCATAGTCCAGACGGATGATCCCTTTGATATTGAACCTTGCATGGCTGTAGTCCCACGGACAGCAGCCATGTTTTTTTAACAGACTGCCGCTCACATACTCGCCGGTCAGGATGGCGGCGGAGTAGACACCGCCGCGTGCGATGACGGGAAGCCTTCCGGTCAGGTGATACAGGGGCTTGATGAGCGCGGCGCAGCCGTAGATCGGAAACATCCAGACGGAGGTCTGACCGAGTAAGCGCATGTCCTTTTCATTCATGGTCTTTGCGGCGGTGAACAGGATCTCCATGCACCAGCCGGTCAGCCCGCACACGATAAAATTTCTTATGGGAGAAACGGAATCTTTTTTCATATCAGCAAGTATTCCCGCAAAGTTGGAAATTATGCTTGCGCGGTCTGCCAAAAAGAAATAAGATAGGTAGAGACAGATATGTATGGGAGGAAACGAGCAATGATTTTACGGAAGCTGTTGGAACGGACGGAATATCGCTGTTTGCGGGGAGCTGTGGATCGTGAGGTGACACAGCTTGTTTACGATTCGAGAAAGGCGGCGGCGGACTGTGTGTTTGTGTGCATCCGCGGAGCGGTCGTTGACGGACACAGCTTTGCGGCGCAGGTATGTGCGGCAGGCGCGGCGGCACTCGTGGTGGAGGAGCCGGTCGATGTGCCGGAGCATGTGACGCTGATACAGGTCGCTGACACGCGGCTCGCGCTCGCAGAGCTTTCAGCGGCATATTTTGACTATCCCGCCGAAAAGCTGCGCACGATCGGGATCACCGGAACCAAGGGAAAAACGACGACGACCTATATGATAAAGTCCATTTTGGAGCACGCCGGACATCGGGTCGGTCTGATCGGTACGATCGAGACGATCATCGGTGAAACGCATATTCCGGCAGTCAATACGACACCGGAATCCTATGTGATACAGGAGAGCTTCCGCAGAATGGTGGACGAAGGACTGGATGCGGTTGTGATGGAGGTGTCCTCACAGGGCTTGAAGATGCACCGCGTCGGCGGTTTTGTATTCGATATCGGCATCTTTACCAATTTAGAGCCGGATCACATCGGACCGAATGAGCACGCTTCCTTTGAGGAATATATGGAGTGTAAGGGAATGCTGTTCCGCCAGTGCCGGCTCGGCATCGTCAATGCGGATGATGCGCATACGGAGGAGCTGCTGCGGGGACACACCTGTGAGGTGGAGAGCTACGGTCTGTCTGCACAGGCGGATCTGCGTGCAGAGGATATGGAGCTGCTCCGCGGAAAGGGCTACCTTGGTGTAAAATATAATGTTCGGGGACTTGTGGACTGTCCGGTGGAGATCCATGTGCCGGGACGCTTCAGCGTGTATAATTCGCTGACGGCGATCGCCGTGTGCCGGCATTTCCATGTGACGACGGACAATATCCGGTCTGCGCTCCGCGCCGCGAAGGTCAAGGGACGCATCGAGATCGTGAAGGTGTCGGATGATTTCACGCTGATGATCGACTACGCGCACAATGCGATGAGCCTTGAGAGCCTGCTTTCGACGTTAAAGGAGTACGAGCCGAAGCGACTGGTCTGTCTGTTCGGCTGCGGCGGCAACCGCTCGAAGCTGCGCCGCTATGAGATGGGAGAGGTCAGCGGAAAAATGGCAGATCTTACGATCATCACGTCAGATAATCCGAGAAACGAGGAGCCGCAGGCGATCATTGATGATATCAAGGTCGGTATCGCGAAAACGGACGGTGCGTTCGTGGAGATCGCTGACCGGAAGGAGGCGATCCGTTATGCGATCGCACATGCGAAGGCGGGTGACTGCATCGTGCTCGCGGGCAAAGGACACGAGGATTATCAGGAGATCTGCGGCGTGAAGCATCACATGGATGAACGTGAGCTGATCGCAGAGGTCGTGGCGGAGCTTTCGCAGGAATAAAAGGCGGATGCGAAAAAACAGAAGGAATTGGCAGTATGTATGCGGATATAATCATAGACATTTCGCACGAAAAGCTGGATCGGGTCTTTCAGTACCGGATACCGGAGCAGCTTCTGGACAGACTCATCATCGGGATGCAGGTGCGCGTGCCGTTCGGGAGCGCCAATGTGCTGCGCACCGGTTACGTGATCGGCATTTCGGAGCACACGGACTATGACGAAAAAAAAATAAAAGAGATCTCCGGTATCGTGGAGCAGGCGATACCGATCGAGTCGCGGCTGATCGCACTGGCTGCGTGGATGAGCCGCAATTACGGCGGAACGATGAATCAGGCGTTAAAGACAGTGCTGCCGGTCAAGACAAAGGAGCGCCTGCAGCAGAAGCGTACCGTTGTGCTGGCACTGACAGATCCGAACGAAGCACGGTCACTGCTCGCAGAGCTTCAAAAAAAGCGTCATGTCGCGCGGGCGCGGCTCCTTGAGGCGCTGATCGGACAGCCGCGGCTGGACTATGAGATCGTCTGCCACAAGCTCGCCATTACACCAGCGGTGCTGCGTGCGATGGAGGAGCAGCAGATCATCCGCGTGGAAACGGAGGATCGTTACCGGAATCCGGTCGGACATCTGACGCAGGGCGGCTATGAGATCGTTCTGAACGAGGGGCAGCAGGCGGTCGTTGATGCGATCGATCAGGACTTCCAGAAGGAACGGTATCAGACCTATTTATTGCAGGGCGTGACCGGAAGCGGCAAGACGGAGGTGTATATGGAGCTGATCCGCCGCGCGGCGGCAGCCGGACGCACCTCCATTGTGCTGATCCCTGAGATCGCGCTGACGTTCCAGACGGTGGTGCGTTTTTATCAGAGGTTCGGCGACCGCGTCAGCATCCTGCATTCCAGACTCTCACAGGGCGAACGCTATGACCAGTTCCTGCGTGCACGGAAGGGAGAGCTGGATGTGATGATCGGGCCGCGCTCGGCACTTTTTACACCGCTTGAACGGCTCGGCTACATCATTATCGACGAGGAGCATGAGAGCAGCTACAAGTCGGAGACCGTACCGCGTTATCATGCGCGGGAAACGGCGATGGAGCGCGCACGGATGGAGGGGGCGAGCGTGATCCTCGGCTCAGCGACCCCTTCCATGGAGAGCAGCTATGCCGCGCAGAAGGGCATGATCCGTCGGTTTTATCTGAACGGACGCGCAAAGGCGGACAGTGTGCTGCCGCAGTGTCATGTCGTGGATCTGCGCGCGGAGTTAAAAAGCGGCAACCGCTCGATCTTAAGCCGCAGGCTGGAGCAGTTGATGGAGGATCGGCTCGCGCGCGGGGAGCAGATGATGCTTTTTCTGAACCGGCGCGGCATGGCGGGCTTTGTGTCCTGCCGTGAATGCGGGGAAGCGGTCAAATGCCCGCACTGCGACGTGTCGCTCAGCCTGCACCGGAACGGCAGGCTGAAATGTCATTACTGCGGCTATGAAACGGCGCAGGTGAGCCGTTGTCCGTCGTGCGGCTCAAAATATATCGGCGCGTTCCGCGCCGGAACACAAAAGATCGAGGAGATCGTGGCAGGACGTTTTCCTGCGGCACGGATCCTTCGCATGGACTATGATACGACACGCACGAAGGACAGCTATGAAAAGATCCTGTCGGCGTTCGCAAACGGCGAAGCGGATATCCTGATCGGCACGCAGATGATCGTGAAAGGGCATGATTTCCCGAATGTGACGCTCGTCGGCATCCTCGCGGCGGATCTGTCACTGCACAGCGCGGATTACCGTGCGCCGGAGCGCACCTTTCAGCTTCTGACGCAGGCGGCTGGACGCGCGGGGCGCGGATCGCGTGCGGGTGAGGTCGTGATCCAGACGTATCAGCCGGAGCACTATGCGATACAGGCGGCGAAACGGCAGGATTATGAGCAGTTTTATGAACAGGAGCTTGCCTATCGGGAGCTGATGTGTTATCCTCCCGTATGGAATCTGC
>CAZERX010000027.1:0-14930 GCA_964515045.1 uncultured Eubacterium sp. | reverse complement strand
GATTGGAAGTGACCTCTCCGGGAGGACTGTATAATGGATTGACCTATGAAGAAGTGATGAGTGGACATTCCAAAATCCGGAATAAGGTGATTGCTAATGTTTTCAGCCAAATGGGACTGGTTGAATCGTGGGGAAGTGGTATATGGAGAATTTTAAGTGCGGCTGAGGAATATAGGCTTCCTGTACCAAAGTTTGAAGCGTTTGATGATATGTTTCGTGTGAACTTGTATAGGAATGTGCAGGACAATATGAATGGAAGCATCGGAGAAAACATCGGAGATAGCATCGGAGAAAACTTCGGAGATGATTTCGGAGAAAATGGTGGAGATAATTTCGGAGAAAAAGTTACGATAGGAAAAGATAAACAGAAAGTGACAGATACTCAGCGAAAGATACTTGATTGTATAACAGATGATAAATATATTTCTGCTAAGCAGATAGCTGAAGAAATAGGTGTTTCAGGCAGAACAGTTGAAAACAATATCAAGAAATTAAAGGAGCTTGGTGTTTTAGTACGACATGGTTCGCCCAAGTTCGGTTATTGGGAAATTGTGGAATAAATGAAGTGTAAGAAATTCATATTGAGGGACTATCCACAAATTTTGGATAGTCCCTCAAGTTTCTTACTTCCCGCAATACGCTTCGATCGCTTCCTTTACAATGGCTGGCGGTGCACTCACACGTCATCGCGTAACTGCTCCACGATGCTGTGCCTTGCGGCGCGGTCATACATAACGGCTGGGATCAGCCATCCGATCAGCGCAAACACCGGTATCGCGAGCAGGACGGGAAGGATCGTAGATCCGGCACGGAAAAACCAGAACATCTGCTCCAGCAGTTTACTGATCGACGGATGGAACACGAGTGACAGCAGCAATGCGAGAACCGCTGAGCTGAGTGCGTAAAACAGTCCTTCGCAGACCAGCATGTTTTTTAACTGCCGCTTCGTCATGCCGACCGCCTGCAGAACGGCAAATTCTCTTTTTCTGGAAAGGATACCGGTCATCATGGCATTGAAAAAGTTCAAAATGCCGACAAGCCCGATGATCGCGCAGAGCAGGCTGCCGAGCAGCAGGAACATATGCCGGAAGCTCAAAAAGTCATCCCGCAGCGTTGACTTGCTTTCATACATCAGATCGGACAGCTCATCCGAGGTTCGGTCGGCGAGGTATTTTTCTGCGGCTGCTTCGTCGTTGGCATCAGCCGTATCGAACATGTAAAACATGGGAACGCATTCCTGTCGGCTGTCGTGCGCCAGCTTTTCAACGGGGAGCACATAGCGGTAACCGAGCCTGTAGTAACGGTAGCTGATGGCATACGGCACCGTGACGTAGGCGCAGACGGTATAATCGACATCGTGACTGGCTAAGATCTGATATTCGACATATTCCTCCGGTGTGTTATCATCGCAGGGCATTCCGGTCCGGCTGTCAATAAAAGCGTCCTCATCAATATAGGTGATGGTCTGCGTCGAGCCGATCGGCGGGTACAGATCAAGATGATTGACATTTCCGTAATCGTCGGTATCGACCGCGATGGCGATCGCATTCGATTGTTCCGTAAAAAGCGGCGACAGGTCGCCCGAAATGACGGTCAGCTTTTCAAACAGCGCGGGATCAAAGCCTTCGATCTGTGCACTCTGTCTTACGAGATCACCGCGCCGATCCTGCTGCGCCAGCTCGAGCTTCGCTGCGTCCTCGGACATAACCTGCAGCGTATCCGCCAGCCAGCTTTCCTCTGTCATCCAACAGTCCGGATCACATCCGGTGGTCGTGTATCCGCAGCCGGACAGGGATGCAGTGGTGTTTTCGCGGATCTCGGCGATCTGTTCCGCAGAAATGCCGTTTTCTGAGCCGCTGTATTGGAAATAGTCCGCAGAGCCTACGATAAAGTCCGCGCAGGTCTGCATTTCCAGATATTTTTCCATATCAAAGCCGCCGGTAAAGGTGACCAGCAGATTGAGGAGCACCACGGAGAGCGCGAGAGAGGTCACGACAAGGATCGTTTTTTGCTTATTCCGTCCCAGATTGGAAAAAGCCATCTGATACACCTTCGCGCCGCGGGTGCGGCGGTGTTTATTTTTAGCATTTTTATTTTTGGTCACATCCGTATAGCGGACGGCTTCGATCGGAGAGACCTTTGCGGCGAGCCGCGCCGGTCGTGCGCATGACAGGAAAACGGTGGCAAGCGCAAACAGTGCCGATGCGAGGAAAATAAACGGCGATACGCTGACCGCAGACACCGTTGTGCCAATGGAGGTCGATGCCATGATCACGGGAGTGAGCACGGCACCGATGCCGTAGCCTGCCAGCAGTCCGATCGGGATACCGATCAGACAGAGGAGTGCCGCCTGCTGACGGACGATGCGCCGGAGCTGACGCGGTGTGACACCGATGGTTTTCAGCAGACCGTAGAAACGGATATCGTCAGTAACGGAAATCTGAAAGATATTGTAAATGATCAGATAACCGGTGAAAATGACCAGTGCGAGGAATGCGAGGATCGAGATCAGCGTGGAGGCATCCATGCTTTCACCAAGCTGTGCGGTCGTATAGCCCCAGTTGACACCGATGCGCACGACCTCGCCGCTGTCTGCCGGATCCCACGAATAGCCCAGTGCCTGATCGGTCTGCTCCATCTGTCCGCGGATGTCTATGGCAGATGACATCATTACGTTCAGATCCGTGCGGAAAGGATCACACCCTTTCTCCAGAGCTTCTGCGCTGATGTCCTTCGCATAGGCTTCGCTGATATTGATGTAGTGCACCGGACTGATCGTGTCGTATTCCCACCAGCCTGCAAGGGTAAAGGTATCCGTTTTTTCATATGAAATGCGGGAGCCATCCCCTACCGTATAGGTCAGCCTGACCTCCGCGCCGATCGTTGGCTCGATGTGAAGGAGCTGCAGGGCGCGGGTGTCCATCGTGATCTCATGTATTTCCTGCGGCTGATGCCCGACGGAAGGCTCGGCATAGCTCCATTTGGTGCAGTTTTCATCCATAAAGCTGATCTCTGCGGGTTCTTTTGCAAAAACCCCATCGGACTGTGCGCCGATGACGGTCCGTCTGCCGACTGCCTTTACATTGGGATGTGCGGACAGACGCTCGATCTGTTCATCGGTCACTTCCTTGAACGTGCCGTGAGAATAGCCGCCGATCTGACGGAAGGTGTATTCCTCAAAGCTGGAATTTACCGACATCGCGATGGTAAAAAGCGACGTAAATAAAAGGGCGGTCAGTGCGATCGCTGTAATGGCAATGAGATTCCGCCTGCGTGATGCCCGCAGGGAACGAAAACTTAATGTTCGGATACATGCTCTGTTTTTGACGTTCATGTGCGCACCCCCTTAATGACCGGTGACGATCCGTCCGTCCTCAATGCGGATCACGCGGTCTGCCAGTTGGGCGATCTCCTCATTGTGGGTGATCATGACGATCGTCTGTGCGAATTTCTGACCGGTCACCTTCAGCAGGCTTAAAACATCCTGACTGGTGCGGGAGTCCAGATTTCCGGTCGGTTCATCTGCGAGGATGATCGCCGGAGCTGCCGCCAGTGCGCGGGCGATCGCGACGCGCTGCTGCTGACCGCCGGAGAGCTGGTTGGGAAGTGCCGTGAGCCGTTCAGACAGACCGAGTGTCTGTACGATCTGACTGATAAAGTCCTTTTTGACCGGAGCGCCGTCCAGCTCGATCGGGAGCACGATATTTTCGTAGACGTTCAGCGTCGGAACGAGATTGTATGCCTGAAATACGAAGCCGATCTTTCTGCGCCGGAAAATGGTGAGCGCTTCGTCCTTTAGGGCAAAAATGTCCTGCCCATCGACCGTCACGCTGCCCGCAGTCGGACGATCCAGACCGCCCAGCATATGCAGGAGTGTGGATTTTCCGGAGCCGGATGTGCCGACGATCGCCACAAATTCACCTTTTTCTACGCTAAGATCCACGCCGTCCAGCGCGTGGACTGCGTTGCTGCCGGTGCCGTAGATCTTTTTCAGGTGTTTCGCCTGTAAAATTTCCATGATAAAATACCTCCAATAAAAAATCTGTATGTACGAAAACCTTCGCTACATACAGATTATCGCATGAGATTCTTTCCACATTCTTTCCGGTACAAAATGAAATCTGACAGTTTTGAAAGAATTGCACTTATTTCGGCAAAAAGACAGAAAAGCTGCTCCCCTTGTCTGCGGATGATGTGACCTTGATATAACCGCCCTCGTCAGCGATGATCCGGCGCGCCAGATACAACCCCAGTCCGACACCCTCCTGCGTCTGCACCTCCTTCCCGCGATAAAATCTGGAAAAGATCTGCGCCTGCTCGCTTTCGGGAATGCCGATGCCGGTATCCGTGATGTCGATCCGTGCAAACAGATCATAGCCGGTGGCGGTGATGGTGACGGAGCCGTGCGCGGTGTATTTGATGGCGTTGTCCACGATGTTTGCCAGTGCCTCCGCCGTCCATTTCGGATCAAAAACGGCAGAAATGTCCGTGTCCTGCAGATGCAGGGTCAGACCCTTTTCGGCTGCCTTGGCGGTATACTGCTCGGCGATCCGGTCGAGCAGCGGCTGCAGGGCATTGTTTTGCGGGGACAGGGTGATGATCCCGTTTTCCAGTCGGGACAGTTGGACGAGCGCGCTGATCAGAAAACGCAGCTTTTCCGACTGATGATACAGTGCTTCGACATTTCCGCGTGCGGATCCGGACAGCTCCTCCTCCATCAGAAGCTCGCTGTACAGCAGCAGGTTCGCGATCGGTGTTTTGGTCTGATGTGAAATGTCTGCGATGAGCGTTTTGATCCGGTCTTTTTCGACGGCGACATTCCGCGCAGACGTTTCCGCAGAGGAAAGATAGTGCGCAAATTTCGTTTCGAGGGCAGACAGCCTGCGCTCATCAAACGAGGTTTCCGTGAATGTGCCGTTCATGGCGGCATCCAGCATATGCTCCAGTGTTTCAAAGGTCTGTTCGGTTTTTCTGCGATCCCATAAAATGATCGCGGCGGCTGCCAATATACAGACCGCTGCGATCCAAAATCCCCATGTGTTCATTTTTTCACCCAACTGTATCCGCTGCCGTAGACGGTTTTTATATATTCCTGTGCACCCAGCTTATCTCGCAGCCGTTTGACCGTGACGGACAGCGCATTTTCATCGACATATTCTGCGCCGTCCGTCCAGATCCGGTCGATGAGCCTGCTGCGCGTCATGATCTGACCGCGGTTTTCGACGAGCAGATGCAGCAGCTTCTGTTCGGTCTTGCTAAGCTCGACGCGGGTATCTCCGGCATAAAACGTCAGATGCTCGAAATCAAAGCGGAAATGGTCGATGCAGAGCGTCGTATCCTTTGGGGCATGGGCGCATTTCCGTAGCTGGGTGTTTACCCTTGCGCGCAGGACAGAGAGCGAGAAGGGCTTAGTGATGTAATCGTCCGCACCCTGCTCCAGACCGTTTACGATGTCCGTGTCCGTATCATTGGCAGTCAGCAGGATCACCGGCAGCTCCGGTGTCCGCGCCTTGATCTCTGACAGGAGCGAAAGTCCGCTGCCATCCGGCAGATTGATGTCCAAAAGGATCAGGGAGACGTTCCCGCAGAGCAGTTGTTCCCGCGCACTGCAAAGATCTGGGCAGGATATGATCTGCCGTCCGTCTGACCGCAGCGCCTTGTTCAGTCCCAGATTTAAGTCCTTATCGTCCTCGACGATCAATAGCTGTTCCATGCGGATACTCCTTTCTCCCGAATGACACGGGTGGTCTGCGGCTGTTCTTTCGACCGTATTCTATCATATCCGGATAGTCATTACAATTTGTTTTTTGGGTGGCTCTGCGGTCGCGTAAGACTGTCGCGGCACGGAAATCTATCTGCATGATCCATTTTACAACGCACTGTGATTGTGCTATAATCAGACAAAACATCTATATAGAAGGAGAATGAAACATCATGGATCGAACAACAGATAAAAATCGGATCGGAACCGGTATCCTCATATTCTGCATCTGTCTTGCGGTGCACGCCTTTGAGGTGATGGTGCTGCGGACGGATGAGACCGTGTTTGCAGAGTGCTTTGTCAATAAGGTGTTCGGCATTCTGGTCTTGTATGTGCTGCTGCATATGCTGCGCTGGAAGTGGCGGGATATCGGCTTTGCGAAGGAGGCGTGCGCGGTCAACTGTCTGAAGGGCTTTGGCATCTGCGCGGTATTTTACACGATCGGCTTTGTCGTGGAATTTCTCATCCTGAGCCTGCAGGGCAATCCGGCGCATATGGAATTTTTCGTTACGGGCTTTTCGCTGACCGGAAACGTGGTGAAGCAGACCGGCGCGCTGTTTGTCCTGATGTGCATATTTTTTAACGTCATCAATGTATGGATGGAGGAGGGACTGTTCCGCGGCTTCTATCTTACCTATCTGGGCGAGCGGTATTCTGCGAAAACGGCACTGTATCTGGCGGCATTCCTGTTTGGACTGTGGCATCTCGTCACGCCGTTCCGGAGCCTTCTGGACGGAGAAATGACCGTTGGAACGTTCGCGGTCATGAGTATCGGCTATGTCATCCTGTCCGCGCTGATGGGGATCAAGTGGGGGCTGCTGTTCCAGTCCTCCGGTACGGTGTGGATCGGGCTGGCAGATCATTTTTTCAATAACTGCGTTGTGACAAACCTGCTGCACGTGGTCAGCGCGACCGGCGTGGATGAGCTGCAGATCCTGCGTGTGCTGATCGGAGAATTAACGTCATTCCTTGCGGTACTGATCTATGTCAAAAAGAAAAATAAAAAAATTTGAAACCAAAACGTCCTCCGTTCCGTCTAATGTATGTAAAGCAGATCGGAGGACGCTCCTTTTTTGTTTTACGATCGTGCGCACATAGGAGAAAAGCAATGCAGAGTAGTGAAACAAAGTGGTTAGTCACAAAGGCACAAAGACGCGATAAGGATGCGTTTACCGAGCTGATGCAGTCGTACATGAAGGATATGTACCGGACGGCGATCGCCATTCTGATGAATGAGGAGGATGCGGCAGATGCCATGCAGGATGCCATCCTTGCCTGTTGGGAAAAGCTGGATACGCTGAAAAAACCGGCGTATTTCAAGACATGGATGACACGGATACTCATCAACTGCTGTTATGACATCATACGTTCACAGCCGGTCTGTGAGAGCATGGAACTCTGTACAGAGCCGTCAAAATGCGACGAGTACAATCTGGAGCTGAAGGAGGCATTTGCGTCGGTCGATGAACGCTATCGCCTGCCGTTAGAGCTGTATTACAGTCAGGGCTTCCGGACGAGGGAGATCGCAAAGCTCCTGTCGCTGCCGCAGAATACGGTGAAAACATGGCTCGCACGCGGGAGAAAACAACTGCTCGCGTACTATCGTGACTGTTAGGAGGATGGCAATGTTAAAGAATGGAGAGATCTTGACTGAGGATGTAGAGCTTTCAGAGATCGTATCAGAAAAAACGGATCGTGCCTTTGCACTTATTCAGAAGGAGGATCATGTTTTTATGGAAAAGAAGGAACAAAGAGCGAAAAAAATATGGAAAACACAGGCGGCTGCGATCGCAGGCATCTGTATACTTGCCGTGAGCGGTGTCAGCGCATATGCGGCTGTCCGGCACTATTGGGGCAAAGGCATGGATGATATGCTGCAGGCATCGGACAGCGAACAGCAGGAGCTGACGGAGCGCGGTGTTGCAAAGGTGTATCGGGAGGATACGGAGTACGCGTCTTATGCGGTAACGGATCAGGGTGTCACGGTCGCACCGGCGACGGTGATCGTGGATGAGCATTTTGCGTATCTGACCTTTGACATCACCGGTTTTCAGACGGCAGCAGGAGAGGAGGCAGGCTTTGCGGATCTGTATGCGTATTTAGGTGATGACCCGCAGGCAGAGGATGCGTGGGTGAACGTGTCGGGCACGATGTATGACGGTGATCCGGAGGAGGACGGAATGCTCGTCTATCAGGTATGGGCTTCCGGCGCGGATGAAACGGGCAGCCTGCTCGGAAGAACACTGCACATCGGCTTCCGGACGCTCGGCAGCGTCTCCAAGGCAGCCGTGACTCCGGCTGTGGACGGAAGCTGGGAGCTGGAGCTGCCGCTCACGGATGTGAATGCGGCAAAAACCGTGCGCGTAGATCCGTCTGCGTGTGAAAACGGCTTTGTGCCGGAGCAGGTGCAGCTTTCACCTATTTCCTGCGCGATGTATTATGCGGTGAGCGAAGCACCGGAGACGCAGGACGATGAGCTTGGGATACCGTCCGTGACCGGTGTGGTGTTAAAGGACGGCACGCGGCTGACCGGGCTTGCGAATGGCGGCAGATGCGGTTATACTGATGATGGGAGGGCTTATCAGATTGCTGCTTTTTCGCGTGTGATCGATGCCGATGAGGTCTGTGCACTGCTGCTGACGGATGAACGGAGTCATACGGTGACAGAGCTTCCCATTTTGAAATAACAAATAGGAGCTATCATAGGAGGAATTGTCATGACCGAGCAGGAAAAATTGGAAAAAGGCTATATCTGGGGCGATACGGAGGAATATCTGTACGAGCAGCGCGTCGCGCGCGAGCTTTTGTACGACTTTAACCAGTCGCGGCCGATGGAGCTTGCAAAGCGTGAGGAGATCGCAAAGGAGCTGTTTGGCTTTGTGGGTGAAAATGTGTTCATCCAGCAGCCGCTTGAGCTGGTGCGCGGAAAAACCGTCAGCATCGGTGCACGCACCTATATCAATTCACGGCTGACGCTGGTGGACGATCATACGATCACGATCGGAGAGGATTGTCTGATCGCACCGAATGTAACGATCTCCACGACCGGACATCCCATTGATCCGACGCTTCGGAAGAACGGCATGTTCAGCTTTCCGGTCACGATCGAAAATAATGTGTGGATCGGAGCCGGTGCGATCATCCTGCCCGGCGTGACGATCGGGGAAAACAGTGTGATCGGCGCAGGCAGCGTCGTGACCAAGAGCATCCCTGCGAATGTCGTTGCCGTCGGCGTGCCGTGTCAGGTACTCCGTCCGATCGGTGAACATGACAAGGAGTATTATTATCGCGATCATCGTGTGGATGCACAGGAGGAGTGATCGCGGCAGACATGACAAAAGTCATGGAAAGATCAGCCCTTTTTTCACTACCCGCGGCGGCGAAAATGCGTTATGCTGTACCCGTAGCAGGAAAACAGGAAAAAAGGAGCGCAGGATGAAGGAAATCATACTGAAGACCACAGACCTGACCAAAAAATACAACAATAAGGCTGTGGTGGATAATCTGAATCTGGAAATTCATAAAGGAGAGATTTTTGGACTGCTCGGTCCGAACGGTGCGGGAAAGAGCACGACGATGAACATGATCTGTTCACTGGTGCGCCCGACCGTCGGATCGGTCGAGCTGTTCGGCAAGGATCTGTGGAAGCAGAAAAAAGAGGTCATTCCAAAGCTGGGGTATATCCCGCAGGATCTGGCGATACACGGCGGACTGAAGGCATGGGAAAATGTCGAGCTTTTTACCGCGCTGTACGGCATCCGCGGACGGGAGCTGCGGGCTGCGGTGGATGAGTCGCTGGAAACGGTCGGTCTGCTGGAGCGCAGACAGGAGTACGCGAAAAACTTTTCCGGCGGCATGAAGCGTCGGCTGAACATTGCGTGCGCGCTGGGGCATCATCCGGAGCTTTTGATCTTTGACGAGCCGACGGTCGGCATCGACCCGCAGTCCAGAAATTTCATATTAAATAAGATCAAGGAAGCAAATCAAAAGGGCACGACGATCATCTATACGAGTCATTATATGGAGGAGGTCGAAGCCATCTGTACGCGCATCGCCATCATGGATAACGGCAAGATCATTGCCTGCGGCACAAGCGACGAGCTGAAACGGCTCGTGAGTGAGGGAGACGATACGATCACCTTAGAGGAAGTATTTCTGACGCTCACCGGTAAAAAGCTGCGGGACTATACAGAATCGTGAGGGCAGAAGGATGCGTTATTTGATCAAAAATCACATGAAACTGATATACCGTAATACGTGGAGCCTGCTCGTGATGCTGCTCGGACCGCTGCTCGTGATCATCACGCTGTCGGCGGCGTTTACGGAGCTTATGAAGTCCTATGAGGGCGTGGACGGATTTTCGGCGGGCTATCGTCTGTCTGACGACTCCGGCTATGAGGAAATTTTTGAACAGATCCGTCCAAGTGCAGCAGAGCATGGGATCCTGCTGCAGGAATATCCGGAGGGCGACATTGAGTCGCTGATGGAAAAAAATGAACTGGCGGGCTTTATCGACTTTTCGGCGGATTCCTATGTGCTGTACCGGCATGCGGACCACGAGGTCGAGGGTGCGACACTGGAATATTTTCTGAGCTGTGCGATGGATGAGGGCATCAATGGAGCGCTTGGCGTGCAGGCGGGGGATGCGTCGGAACTTCCGGTCGAAACGCTGGAGCATATGCCCGCAGTCAGCGCTACGGATTACTATGGTATCATAGAGATCGTGTATTTCTGCTGGTGCGGCATCGTCTGTGCGACCGGAATACTCGGAAGTGAGAAAAAGTACCGGATCGGCTGCAGATTTCAGTGCGCAGGTCTGTCGGAGACCGGACGGTATCTCAGCCGTCTGATCCCGCTGACACTCGTAGTGGGTGCAGGGATGCTCGCCGAGGCATTTTTCACGTCGGCAGTGCTGGATATCCACTGGGGTGATCCGCTCATTTCTGCAGGGATCATCCTCTGCATGGTGCTGGCGGCAAATGCGCTCGGACTGATGCTGTACGCGATGTCGGAAAATCTCGCCGTGACCGTGATCCTGCAGTTTATGCTGGTGTGGATGATGGGCTATCTGGGCGGCAGCTTTGAAACGTATATGTTTTCGGCAACGTCAGAATCGCTGAAACGTCTGTCACCGCTGTATCACGCCAATCGTGCGCTGGTCGAGCTGTCCTGCATAGGACACAGTGATCATGTCGGCAGCGCCGTATCCATCACACTGCTCATTGCCGTAGTCTGTTCTGCGGCAGCAGTATCCGCCGGCAGGCTGAGAAAGAGAGGGAAAGCATGAACGCATTAGTAAAAATGAGCTTCCGGCTCATGCTTAGAAATAAAAGCATGTGGTTTTTTCTGCTGATCGTACCGGTCATTTCCGCGGTCATCATGAATCTGCATGTGGAGCAGTCCGTCTACGGAGGCGATACGGATGCAGAGCTTGTGCATGAGCTGGAAAGCTGCACACAGCGTGCCGTGTATGCAGGTGATACGACCGCATTTCTGGTCAAGGTATATGACGGATCGCATACGGAGCTGTCCGAATATGTGCTGGAACAGCTTGCAGAAAACGGAATGTTCTCCGTGTGCCGTGCGGATGTGCGCGGACTGTCTGCGACGGATGTGCGCGCACAGGCAGAAACGGATGCTGAAAATGACCGTGCAGGTGTGCTGCTCTATCTGAAGCCGGATTATGATGAAGCCGTGCGGCAGGGGGATCTGACGCAGGGTGTGATGCTCTATGAAGTGTCGGATGATGAGCGTTTCTCACTTTTTACCGCAGAACTGATGCGGATCATGGATCGGGAAGCGCAGGTCGGCGTGCTGACCGGCGGCGACAATGAGCAGATGAAAAAGATGCTCGCAGAGGTGGAGGATGCCATGCCGGAGAAATCTGTCGTCTGCATCGCAGGAAGTGACGAGATCTCGCTGAACGAGAAGCAGAGTCAGCAGCATTCACTCATTGGGTATGCGATCGCGATCCTAACGCTCGGATTTTTATTCAGCGGTGTTTTGGTGGCGCATTCCGTGATCGAGGAGCAGGATCATCAGGTATTTACGCGCATGATGCTCACGAAAACGCGCGGATCGACCTACTTTCTGTCAAAGGTGATCGTCGCGGTGCTGCTTAGCTTCGTACAGACGCTGGTGCTGGCGGTCTGCCTTGTATGTATGCCGCGGTTTGATGCGGGGATCGCACTGTCCGGCTTCCTTTTTCTCATGCTGCTGCTCGGCATCCTGTTCAGTATAGCCAGCCTGCTGCTCGGCATCCTGCTGGGTGATGTGATGAGCTCTAACTATGCCGCGTTTGCATTCTGGAGTATTTCGGCGCTTTTGGCAGGACTTTATTTTCCGCTGGATGAGACGACGGCGGCACTCAAGGTGCTCTCCTATCTTATGCCGCAAAAATGGTTTATGGATGCGGCAAAAATGCTGATCGTGGGAGACACGGGCGGTTATGCTGTGGTATTATGTGTGACAGCAGCATATCTGACGGTGATATGCAGTATCGGAAGTCTTGGCATTCGGATCAAAAGTCATGCATAGGAGAGAAGGGCGATGGGAGAACATATGAGGGAGCACTATTTTACCGTGCTCCGTCTGATGATACTATTATTGATAGAAGGTTCTATCCTGCTGTCACAGGCAATGTGGACAGGGGCATCCGTGCGGATGCTCCTGCTTCTTGCGTTTTTCATCGCAGTATTTGCAGGTAAGGAGGTCGCGGTGCGGCGGCAGCGGTGGATCGCGGCAGCAGCCGCCGGACTTGCCGCAGGGCTGATATGGGCGCAGGGCACCGTCTGGCTGCCGCTGTTGGTTTTCTGGTGCTATGAGCTGCTGCTCTGCTGTAAGGTGCGCGCGGTCTGGTATGCACTTCCGGTGCTGCTTTCGTGTATCCCTGCGGAAAAGAACACCTGCCTGTATCTGATGGGAAGCGTTTGCATGGGAGTGGTTTACTGGCAGCATACGTTCGTGGTCGTGCCTTATCAGAGACAGACGCGGGAGGATGTGATCGCCGAGCAGCAGTTGAAGCAGAACATGAACCGCAGGGAGCACGAGCTGCAGGAAACCGTACAGAAAAATCTGCTTCAGGCAGAAAACCAGTTTTTGGAGGAGCGGGACGGTCTGACACAGACGCTGCATGATAAGCTCGGACACAGCATCAACGGCTCAGTCTATCAACTGGAGGCGGTCAAGGTCATTATGGAAGCGCGGCCGGAGCAGGCGCGCACCATGCTGCAGGCTGTGATCGACCAGCTCCGCGGCGGGATGGACGAGCTTCGCGCGATCCTGCGCAGGGAGCGCCCGCCGAAATACCGTCTGGCACTGCTCCAACTGGAAAAGCTGTGTGAGGACTGCCGTGAAAAGGGCGTGGACACAGAGCTGCTCACGGAAGGCGATCCGCAGCTCATACCGGAGGCGTATCTGGAGATCATACTGGACAATGCCTATGAAGCCGTGTCGAATGCGATGAAATACGCGAAATGCACGAAGATCCGGATCTCGCTCTATGTGCTGAACCGGATGATACGCTGTACGATCTCGGATGATGGGGTCGGCTGTGCGCAGCTTACGGACGGTATGGGGATCGCAGGCATGAGGCGGCGGATGCGCGAGATCGGCGGGATCATAGATTTTGAGACAGAAGCAGGCTTTACGATCAATATGCTATTGCCGTTTAGGGAGGAGGAGCAGGAACATGGAACATGCGGATAAGATCAAGGTGATCATCGCGGATGACAGCGATTTTGTGCGGGACGGTATGCGGATCATACTGGAGGTGGACGAAGCGTTCACCGTGCTCGGCTGTGCCAAAAACGGACAGGAGGCGATCGCGATCGCGCAGGAGCAGCCGCCGGATGTGATCCTGATGGACATCCAGATGCCGGTGATGGACGGCATCGAAGCAACGCAGTATATCGTTGAGCATCAGCTCGGCAAGGTGCTCATACTGACAACGTTTGATGATGATGCCTTGGTGGCGCGCGCTCTGAAATGCGGTGCAAAGGGTTATCTCATCAAAAATCACACACCGGAGCATCTAAAGCAGATGATACGGTCGGTGTACAACGGCACCGGAGTCATGGAGGAGGGGATGCTCACGCAGCTCGCGAAAAACACGGAAGCGCACGGTGCGCATTTTTGTGAGGACGGCTATACGGCGCGTGAAATGGATATCGTGCGAGCGGTCGCTGAGGGGCTGTCCAATAAGGAGATCGCGCAGAGGCTGTTTTTGTCAGAAGGAACGGTGAAAAATTATATCACGTCGATCCTTGCGAAGGAACACCTGTCGCACCGCACGGCGCTCGCGGTGTATTATCTGACCGGAAAAAAGCAGGGCTGAATATGCAGGAAAATATCGAAAAAGTATAGGGAAATCTCGGAAAATGCGGGGGGGGGTGGCAGGTAGCCGGAAAGTATGGTACACTGTATTTTATAACATATCATAACCCCACAAAGGAGAAATGCGGACATGGTACAGCAGATCACGGAGCTTTTGCAGTCATAACGGAAAAAGAGAAAAGAGGTACGGATGATGGATCAGCAGGCAGCAGATTACTGGTTACAGAAAATGGAACACAGCGCACGCGGACGGCGGGCGCAGGCGTATTTTACAGAAGGCTATAATTGTGCACAGGCAGTGGCGATGGCGTTTTCGGACATGATCGGAATGGACGAAGCACTGCTCGCGCGGACGATGTCATCTTTTGGCGGCGGCATGGGACGGATGCGTGAGGTGTGCGGTGCCGTGAGCGGTATGAGCTTTGTGGCAGGCGCATTGTACGGCTACGCAGAGCCGTCGTCCACCGGACAGCAGGAAAAGGCAGAGCATTACGCGCGGATCCAAGAGCTTGCGGGCGCATTCCGCGAGGTCAACGGCTCGATCGTCTGTCGGGAACTGCTCGGACTCGACATTTCCGGTTCGGACGATCCGACACCGAAAAAACGCACACCGGAATATTATAAAAAACGACCGTGTGCACAGCTTGTGGCACTCGCTGCGACGATCATGGAGGAATATATTGCAGCGCATAAATAAGACAGAACATGCTTCCGGCTCGCGGGTCGGGAGCATTTTTCGCGCAATTTATACTTTCTTTAGATTTTTTTAATACTTTTTTCATTTGCATTCCGGCGGCACCCACGTTATGATGAAATCAGTTACATGATGTGTCGC
>CAZERX010000026.1:0-15247 GCA_964515045.1 uncultured Eubacterium sp. | reverse complement strand
AGGGCGGCTTCATCTGGGCATGCAAAAACTACGACGGTGACGTGATGAGTGATATGATCTCATCTGCGTGCGGCTCGCTCGCGATGATGACCTCCGTACTCGTTTCTCCGGCAGGTATTTACGAGTATGAGGCAGCGCATGGAACGGTACAGCGTCATTATTATAAGCATCTTGCCGGAGAGGAGACTTCCACGAACTCCGTAGCGACCATTTTCGCATGGTCGGGTGCGCTCAGAAAGCGCGGAGAATTAGACGGACTGTCTGAGCTTGTGACGTTTGCAGACCGGCTGGAAAAGGCATGCATCGACACGATCGAGGCAGGAAAGATGACGAAGGATCTTGCACTGATCACGGAGCTTCCGGATCCGACCGTGCTGAACAGTCAGGAATTTATACAGGCGATCCGACAGACCTTGGAGTCCTATTACGCCTGAGCTTTAGTAAGATGATAAGGGGAACGAAATTATGATCTTATCGTGCCGGAATATTTCCAAAGCATTTGGAACGGACGACATCCTAAAAAAAGCATCCTTTCATATCGAGGAAAACGAAAAGGCAGCCATCGTCGGCATCAACGGCGCGGGCAAATCGACGCTGCTAAAGATACTGGTCGGTGAGCTGTCTGCCGATGAGGGCGAGGTGACGATCGCGAAAAATACGAGCATCGGTTATCTCGCACAGTATCAGGAAACCTCCGATACGCGCACGATCTATGAGGAGGTTCTGAGTGCGCGTGCGGATCTCATCGAGATGGAGGAACGGATCAGCGCCTATGAGGAGCAGATGAAGCACTGTACGGGCAGTGAGTTGGACACGCTGATGGAACGGTATCATCTGTTTTTGAAGGAATTTGAGGATCAGGGCGGTTATTATTATAAGAGCGAGATCGAAGGCGTGCTGCGCGGGCTTGGCTTTGAAAAAAGCGAATTTGACCGCAGGCTGAGTGAGCTGTCCGGCGGACAGAAGACCCGCGTGTCACTGGCACGTCTGCTCGTGCGAAAGCCCGACATCCTGCTGCTCGATGAGCCGACGAACCATTTGGATCTGGCAAGTATCGCGTGGCTGGAGAGCTTTTTGAAAAATTATAAGGGAGCGGTGATACTGGTATCGCACGATCGTTACTTTTTAGACCGGATCGTGACGAAGGTTATCGAGGTTTTCCTGCATCAGGTACACGTTTATGCAGGAAATTATTCAGAATACAGCACGAAAAAGGCAGAGATCCGTGAAGCACAGATGCGTCAGTATCTGAACCAGCAGCGCGAGATCGCGCATCAGGAACAGGTCATTGCAAAATTAAAGTCCTTCAACCGTGAAAAATCGATCAAGCGTGCGGAAAGTCGGGAGAAAGCCTTAGAAAAGATCGAGGTTCTTGAAAAGCCGGTTGAGGAGCATGCAGATATGCGCATCACGTTAGAGCCGAACATCACGAGCGGTAAGGATGTGCTGACGGTCGAGGGACTTCGGAAGGCATTTCCTGCGAAGCCGTTGTTTTCAGACATAGACTTTACGATCAAACGCGGTGAGCGGGTCGCGCTGATCGGAAATAACGGAACCGGAAAAACGACGATGCTAAAGATCATCACGCGCGCACTGGAAGCGGATGCGGGCACGGTTCGGCTCGGTACGAATGTGCATATCGGCTACTACGATCAGGAGCAGCAGCTACTCTGTGAGGAAAAGACGCTTTTTGAGGAAATACAGGATGCCTATCCGGATCTTACGAATACGCGCGTGCGCAGCGTGCTTGCGGCATTCCTTTTTACCGGAGAGGAGACTGTGACCAAGCGCGTATCGGAGCTGAGCGGTGGTGAGCGCGGACGGCTGTCACTTGCGAAGCTGATGCTGTCTGAGGCGAATTTTCTGATCCTTGACGAGCCGACGAACCATTTGGACATGGTATCAAAGGAAATTTTGGAGCAGGCGCTGAACCGGTATACCGGAACTGTCTTTTTCGTATCGCATGACCGTTATTTTATAAATAAAACGGCGACGCGCATACTGGATCTGACGGGGCATACGATCGTAAATTACATTGGAAATTATGATTATTATCTGGAAAAGCAGGAGGAGCTGACGCGGATCTATGTTTCCGGTCAGACGGATGCGCAGGGCGCAGCAGTGCAGGCAGATGATTCCGGCAGGATGGACTGGCAGGAGCAGAAAAAGCAGCAGGCGGCACTCCGGAAGCAGCAGAACGAGCTGAAAAAGACGGAGGCGCGCATCGAACAGTTGGAGGAGGAGCAGGCGCGGCTTCAGGCTGAGTCGGCAGATCCCGCCAATGCGACAAATTCGGCGCACCTTTTTGAGCTTCACACGAAGCTGACGGATATCGCGGGAGAGCTGGAAACACTTTATGAAAGCTGGGAGCTTCTGGCGGCTGCCGTGCAGACGGACTGACGTTGACTTTTTTCTGACGAATTACTATACTGTAAGTAACGGAACGGACAAAAAAGAATGGTTCGTCCTCTGACGGAGGAAATAAATATATATGGATGGAAAAGAAATCTCACAGGCTGTCGTGCGCCGGATGCCGCGCTATTACCGTTATCTCGGAGACCTTTTGGACGCGGGTGTGGAGCGCATTTCATCGAATGACCTGAGCAACCGGATGAACGTGACTGCGTCGCAGATCCGGCAGGATCTCAATAATTTCGGCGGCTTCGGACAGCAGGGCTATGGATATAATGTCAAGTATCTGTATGAGGAGATCGGCAAGATCCTCGGACTCAACACGACACATACGGTGATCATCATCGGTGCCGGACATCTGGGTCAGGCACTTGCCAATTACGCAAAATTTGAAAAACTCGGCTTTGTGATCACGGCGCTCTTTGATGTGGATCCGGAGCTGATCGGTACGACGGTGCGCGGGATACCGGTGCTGTCCTTGGAGGAGCTGGGTGATTATGTAAAAGATCATCCGGTGGATATCGCTACGCTGACCATGCCGCGTTCGGAAGCAGTCGCGATCGCAGACCGTCTGGTCAGTCTGGGTGTACATGCGATCTGGAACTTTGCGCATGTGGATCTGGATCTTTTTGCATCAGATGTCATTGTCGAAAATGTCCATCTGTCGGACAGTCTGATGCAGTTGTCTTACAATGCAGTCAAGCACACCACGGAAAAGAAAGGTGATGAATGAATGGCTGAGGAGAAGGATTTCAAGCTGTTTTTGTACGGGAAAAACATACCGGTCTGTGTGCTGGATCAGAAATGGCATCGACTGTTCGCGCTGAAAGGAAAGCCTGCGCACATCGAAGCTGCGGAGCAGGAGCTGAACGAGCTGCTCAAGCGGCAGGCACATCTTAGGCAGGAAACGGTAGAGCTTAAAAAATTCAAGTCCGGACTGATGGACAACATCGTCCAGAATATGGAGGGCACACACGAGGAAAATGCCGGACATATCAGCTCAAAGCGTCTGGACGAGGATAAAAAGCTCATGGATGAGACGAACGAAAAGCTCGCCGCTATTGAGGATGAGCTGCTCGATCTGCCGAAGGAGATCGCACAGAGCAATCAGGAGCTGATGCTTCTGACTGTCGAATACTGCTATGACAAGCTGCGCGTGAATCTCGCGGAGGCGCGGGAGATCACGGACTGGATCGCGCAGGTGCGGATCGACCTAAAGAAAAATATCATAAAAAAACAGAATCGCGAGATCAACTGCAGACAGATCTATGCCTATATGCATGACATATTCGGCGCGGACATGATGGATGTCTTTGATCTGGATGGAGATGATATAGACCTTAGCATTCTAGAGCCGAAACGGAGAAGTACGGCAGAGAATGAGAAGGATACCGACGGCGCGGACGGACAGGTGACGAAAAAGGGAACGCCGGATGACGCAGCGGGTGACCACAGGGAAAAAGAAAACTTTGATGTGTAGCATCGGAAAAGAGGGAGATATGAAAAAGACAGGATACATGCTTCTTTTAACAGGAATGCTCGCGCTGACCGGCTGCGGCAGCCAGACGGAGCAGCCGACACAGGAGCCGGCGCAGAATGTGCAGGAGGATCAGACCAACGATAAAGCGGAACAGCCGTCCGATGATACAGCGGATGATACCGCGGATCAGACGGATGAAACGGTGGATGCCGTGGCGCTCCTGCAGGAGAAATGCAGGGAGATCATTGCAGACATGCCGGATGCGCGCGGAACATGGTATGACGTGAAAAAAAGCGGAGAAGCGCAGGAGTACGGCGTGATCGGCATTATGGGAAGTGTGATACAGGACATCAGCGGAGACGGCGTGGAGGATCTTGTGATCGTGCGCGCGGAGGACAGCTTTTCCAATGTTTATGCGGATGTATATACGGTAGAAAATGACATGGTCGTGCTGAAAGCACAGAATCTGTATCTGTTCGCAGGTACCTATGAGGATGACGCGGCAGGGGCAGTATATCTCAAGCAGACCGCAGACGGCTGGAATCTGGTCGCAGACTGTGCATCACTCTATTCACATTATGCGGATGGTGCATGCGGAGACATACAGGCATATGACTGCACGGATCATGCTTATACGAAGCTGATCGAGTACAGCTATGCAGGCTCTGAGCTGTCAGAGGAAGAACCGGTGATGATCGAGGCAGGACAGAAGGCAGGTCTTTCCGTCACGGAAGCACCGTATGCGCGCCTGTATGCGGCAGAGGACAGCGATGTGCGCGTATTTGCAGGCTACGGTCTGTATGTCGATCAGACCTACAATTTTAATACATGGTACGATATAGAGTATGACGGCTCCGTGTATGGAACGCTCACGGTGCCGATGCTGACGACGGAGGATTTCATGTATGATGCAAAGCTGTCCGGTGATTTCCTTTCGGATTATGCAGTCTGCGGTCATTATGCAGATGCATATACCGAGGGCGAGTTTATCCTGCCGGAGAGCAGTGTCCGCAGACTTGCGGAGGATGATCTTGAGCCGATCGCAAACGACGCGGAGAAGCTGCGCCTTGCCAGAAACGAGATCTATGCACGAAATGGCAGGATGTTCAATGATCAGGAGCTGCAGGACTATTTTTCAGCAAAGTCATGGTATCTGCCCGAGGTTTCATCAGAGGATTTCGACGAATCCGTGCTGAGTGACATAGAGAAGTATAATCTCAAGCTGATCAAGTCCTACGAGGCAAAGCTTAGCGCAGGCAACTGATCCGGCTTCAGATGAAGGATGCATATGCATAAAAGGGGTGACAACACGTGAAATATCTCGTGACCAAGACGGAAATGCAGCAATATGACCGGACGACGATGGAGGCATATGCGATGCCGTCGCTCGTGCTGATCGAGCGTGCGGCACTGGCTGCCGCGGAGGAGCTGAAGCGTGACGGTCTTGCACCGGATGCGCGGATCTGTGTCGTTTGCGGTACCGGAAATAACGGTGCGGACGGACTGGTGCTCGCACGCCTGCTGCATTTGGACGGCTATCCGGTACAGCTCCTTATGATCGGAGACCGAAAAAAAGCGACGGCAGAAAACCGCAAGGAGTATGAGATCGCAGAAAGATACGGTGTTCCTGCGGAAGCATATGAAACAGCATGTGAAAGCGGCATGTCAGACAGAACGTATGATGTGATTGTTGATGCGATCTTTGGTGTCGGACTGTCAAGACGGATCGAGGGTGCATATAGTGAATGTATCACACGGTTGAATGAAATGTCTGCAAAAAAGGTCGCGCTCGACATACCGAGCGGCATTGATGCAGACGACGGTCAGGTGCTTGGCGTTGCGTTTGCGGCAGATCTGACCGTGACCTTTTCGTATGAAAAGCTCGGTATGCGCCTGTTCGCGGGGCAGGAATACTGCGGACGCATCGTATGCCGCAGTGTCGGGATCGACGACCGGAGCTTTGAACGAAGCGACGGACAGCGGCTCATGCCGCAGACGGCAGCGTATACGCGCGCGGATCTGTCACGCATTCCGGCGCGCAGGATGCATACGAACAAAGGCTCTTACGGCAGGGTGCTCATCGTGGCAGGCAGTGTGAACATGGCAGGTGCCGCGTTATTCAGTGCACGCGCTGCGTATCTTAGCGGCTGCGGACTCGTGCGGATCGTTACACCGGAGGAAAACCGGACGATCATCCAGACGGCATTGCCGGAAGCTGTGCTGACGACCTACAATGCAAGAAAACCCGATGCGGAAGCGGTCATCGAAGCCCTGCAGTGGGCAGATGTGATCGTCTGCGGACCGGGGCTTGGAGTCAGTGATGCATCGCGCAGACTGGTCCGGCTCGTGCTGAAAAACGCAGCCGTACCGCTCATTTTGGATGCAGATGCGCTGAACGTGATCGCAGAGGATACCGAGGTGCTGCGAAAGCCGCACACGGATCTGATCGTTACGCCGCATCTGGGAGAAATGGCGCGTCTGATCCAGTCACCGGTTTCTTATATACAGGCACATCTGATGGAATGTGCGCGGGAGTTCGCACGCACCTACAATGTGATCTGCGTCTTAAAGGATGCGCGCACGGTGACGGCGATCCCCTATGGGATGACCTATCTCAATCTGAGCGGGAACAACGGCATGGCAACCGGCGGCAGCGGCGATGTGCTGACAGGGATCCTTGCAGCGCTGATCGCGCAGGGCATGACACCGGATCAGGCAGCACCGCTCGGCGTGTATGTGCACGGTGCGGCGGGGGATGCGGCGGCGGAGCAGACCGGACATTACAGTCTGACGGCATCCGCATTGCTGGAGGCGCTGCACACGGTATTTTTAGAAAAGGAAGGAATCGTCTGATGGACAATTATCCGAGAGTACATGCGGACATTGATCTGGATGCGGTACTGCACAATATGGAGCAGATGCATCGGCTGGTAGATCCGCATACGCGTCTGATCGCCGTGATCAAAACAGACGGCTACGGACACGGTGCGATACCGATCGCGCGGGAATTAGAGCCGTTGGATCATGTATACGGCTATGCAGTCGCGACTGAGGAGGAGGGACTCTCCCTTCGTCAGGCAGGTATGAAAAAGCCGGTGCTGATCCTTGGCTATACATTTCCGGAGCAGTATGAGGGACTGCTGCAGGCAGACATTTCACCGGCGGTCTTTACGCTTGACATGGCACAGCGGCTGTCCGAAGCCGCAGGACGGTTGGAGCGGGATGCACACATCCACATCAAGCTCGATACCGGCATGGGACGCGTCGGTTATCTCGTAAATGAGGAGAGTGCGGATGAGATCGCACGGATCGCGGAGCTTCCGCATATCGTGATAGAAGGGATGTTTACACATTTTGCAAAAGCGGATGAAACGGATAAGACATCTGCCAATGAGCAGCTTCGTCTGTTCCACCGGATGGAGCAGATGTTAAAGGAACGGAAGGTAGATATCCCGCTCCGGCACTGCTCGAACAGCGCAGGGATCCTTGATCTGCCGCAGGCGAATCTTGATCTGGTGCGCGCGGGAATCACGCTTTACGGCTTAAAGCCCTCAGACGAGGTGCATAATGAACGGATGGATATGCGTCCGGTGCTGTCGTTAAAGAGCCGCGTGGCACATGTAAAGACACTGCCCGCAGGCTGCGGCATCAGCTACGGAGCAACCTATGTCACACCGGAGGAGCGGCGCATCGCGACGATACCGGTCGGCTATGGAGACGGCTATGCAAGAAGCCTTTCCAATCATGCGGACGTACTGATCCGCGGAAAACGCGCACCGATCGTCGGACGGGTCTGCATGGATCAGTTCATGGCAGATGTGACGGACATTGCAGGAGTCACGGTCGGAGACGAGGTGACACTGATCGGCGCAGACGGCGCAGAATGCATTACCTTAGAGGAGCTGGGCGAACGCTCCGGCAGGTTCAATTATGAATTTGCCTGCGACCTCGGCAAGCGTATCCCGCGCGTTTTTTACCGGAACGGCAGACGCGTCGGTGCATGGACACAATTTGACGGACTGACTGAATAAAACGCTGTCGGCTGGAAATACTTCAGAATAACAAACAATTATTTTGGAGTGAGGACAATGACAATTCGACGTGGAGATGTATATTACGCAGATTTAAGACCGGTGGTCGGTTCCGAGCAGGGCGGCATCCGTCCGGTGCTCATCATACAGAACGATGTAGGAAACCGTCACAGCCCGACCGTGATCGTGGCTGCGATCACCTCACAGATCAATAAATCCAAGCTGCCGACGCATGTGGAGCTGTCTGCCAAGCGCTATGACATGGTGAAGGATTCCGTGATCCTGCTGGAACAACTGCGCACGATCGACAAACGACGCTTAAAGGAGCGCGTCTGTCATCTGGATGGTGAGATATTGACCAGAGTCGGCAAAGCACTGGAGATCAGTCTGGAGCTGCCTACATAAACTTGACTTTGGCGGCAGACAATGTTATATTTTAAGCGTTTCTATATAAAAAACAAAAGAACGCGACAGAAGATCACAGATCAGCAATCACAGACAGGAGAAACGGATATGGAGGATGTCGGGAACCCACGAAAACGGTTGAAGGACAAAATGAAGCATTTTTTTAACAGGAACAGTGAGGATGTCACGGAGGAGGAGATCATCTCGCTCGTCAATGAAGGGCATGAGCAGGGCTTCATACAGGAAAGTGAAGCCGAGATGATCAGCAATATCTTTGAACTGAGTGACAAGGCGGCAAAGGATATCATGACGCACCGCAAGCAGATCGCAGCCTTAGACGGCAGCATGACCTTTTCGGCGGCGGTAGACGAGATCCTGCGGCAGCCGTATTCCAGATTTCCGGTGTATCGCGAGGACATGGATGATATCATCGGACAGATACATATGAAGGAAGTGCTGGCGCACGCGCGTGATGCAGGCTGTCAGGATGTGCCGGTCTGTGAGATACCGGATCTGATGACACCGGTGGACTTTGTGCCGGAAACGGTCGGGATCACGGCATTATTCCGGCAGATGCAGGCATCCAAGAATCATATGGTGATCGTGCTGGACGAATACGGACAGACTGCCGGACTGGTCGCACTGGAGGATATTTTGGAGGAGATCGTCGGCAATATCTTTGACGAGCATGACCGGATCGAGCATCACATCGTTTCCCGCGCTGACGGTACGTTTTATATGGACGGATCGGCAGATCTTGAGGAGGTCGCAGAAGCACTCGGACTGTCCGAGCTTGCAGACGACGAGAATGAAACCTTGAACGGTTATCTGATCTCGCAGATCGACAAGATACCGGTGGATGGCGAACGCTTTGAGGTGGAGGCGCACGGCTGTCTGTTCCGTGTGCTGTCCGTTAAGGATCGCATGATCTGTCGGGTAGAAGTAAAAAAGCTGACTGGGGTCCGCACGGATCCTTAATATATCAGAAAAATAATATCATAACGAAAAGAGGAAAAATTATGTCAGGACATTCAAAGTTCGCGAACATCAAGCATAAAAAGGAGAAAAACGACGCTGCCAAGGGCAAGATCTTTACGATGATCGGCCGTGAGATCGCAGTCGCAGTCAAAGAGGGCGGACCCGATCCCGCAAACAACAGCAAGCTCGCAGCCGTGATCGCCAAGGCAAAGGCAAATAACATGCCGAATGATACGATCGACCGCGGCATCAAGAAGGCAGCCGGAGACGGTGAGAACGTCAATTACGTGACGGCTACATACGAGGGCTATGGTCCGGCAGGAACCGCGATCATCGTCAAATGTCTGACGGATAATAAAAACCGTACCGCAGCGAATGTGCGCAATGCATTCACCAAGGGACAGGGCAGTATCGGTACACAGGGCTGTGTATCCTATATGTTTGATGAAAAAGGACAGATCATCATTGAAAAGGAAGTCTGCGAAATGGATGCGGACGATCTGATGATGCTCGCGCTTGACGCAGGTGCAGAGGATTTTAACGAGGAGGAGGACAGCTACGAGATCCTGACTGCTCCCGATGCCTTTGATGCCGTGCGTACTGCACTTGAAGCAGAAAAGATCGAGATGGCGAGCGCTGAGGTGACGATGCTGCCGCAGACCTATGTGACGCTGTCTGACGAAGCAGATCTTAAAAATATCCAGCGCATTTTAGACCTTCTGGATGAGGATGATGATGTGCAGGACGTTTATCACAACTGGGATGAATAAATTGGAGGTTTTATGGAGTTTTTGAAGGGCACATGTCCGCATTGCCACGGCACGCTGCAGCTTCCGTCTGACCGCGAGACGATCCTATGCATGTACTGCGGCAGGGAGCTTGCCGTAAAGGATGCCGTGTCACCGGATACACCGCTGAAAAAGGTCAGCGCCGAGGAAGCCAAGGAAGCGTTACAGGCTCTGCTTTACGGGATCGAGGATCCGATGCAGTATTTCAAGAAAGCGCTGTACATGGATTTTTTCAAAAAGTATGTATTCGAGAATGCAGGAAATCTCGCACTGCTGGAGCAGTATTATGAGAACAGACCGGATAAGGAGGCACTGGAGCAGGCGGCGCAGCCGCTCGTACAGCGTGTGAAGACGGATCTGTCCGCACTGCGCGGACGAAAGAAGGACGACCTGCAGATGGATTATAACCTGTCGATGGTCGTATACGTTTTTCCGGCGCTGTTAGAAACGAACACCCGCTCCGGACAGGCATGGATCGATGCACTGACGGCGGAATGGAAGCGCCAGTTCCCGAAGACCGAGCTGAAATCAGCGACGGCGAAGGAGATCAATGCGGGCTTCAAATACCGCTTCTGTTATATCACGACGGCAGTCTGCGAGAGTCAGAACAAGCCGGATGACTGCTACGAGCTGGAGCTTTTCCGGTCATTCCGAGATGATTATCTGCTGAAATGTCCGGATGGAGAGGCGCTGGTGCATACCTATTACGATGTTGCACCGACGATCGTCAAGCACATCGGCAGACGCGCGGATGCCGCGCAGATCTATGAGGACATCTGGCAGCAATACTTATCTCCGTGTGTGCGGCTGATCGAGGCAGGACGCAGGGAGGAATGTGCAGGGCTTTATGGGGAGATGGTCAGCGATCTGAAGGATCGGTACTTTTATCAGAGCTGAGCCGTGTCACCGTGTATGAGAAAATCATAACATATGGAGGGGGATCAACATGAACAAGGTATTATTTGCAGCATCAGAGTGTGTACCGTTTATCAAGACCGGCGGACTTGCCGACGTATGCGGTGCGCTGCCGTAGGAATTTGACAAGCAGTATTGGGATATCCGTGTGGTATTGCCGTTTTATAGCTGTATACCGGAGCATTTCCGGCAGAACTGCGAGTATATCACACATTTCTACATGAACTGCGGCAGCTACATCCAGAATAAATACGTCGGGATCTTCCAGTGTGAGATGGACGGCATCAAATATTACTTTATCGACAATCAGGAATACTTCAACTGCTTTGTGCCGTATGGAGATCTCCGCTACGATATTGAGAAGTTTGTCTTTTTTGACAAGGCAGTGCTCTCCATGTTAAAGCAGATCAATTTCCAACCGGATATCATCCACTGTCATGACTGGCAGGCAGGCTTTATACCGGTCTATCTGCGCACGGAGTTTCAGGCAGACATGTTCTACTGGGGCATCAAGTCCATTATGACGATACATAACCTGCGTTTTCAGGGTATCTGGGACAAAAAGACGATGATGGGACTGACCGGCTTTCCGGCAGATCTTTTCACACCCGACAAGCTGGAGTTCAACCACGATGCGAGCATGTTAAAGGGCGGTCTTGTCTATGCGGATTATGTGACGACCGTCAGCGACAGCTACGCACAGGAGATCCAGACACCGTATTATGGAGAGGGCTTGGACGGACTGCTGCGCGCACGTCATTTTGATATGCAGGGTATCGTGAACGGTATCGACTACGGCGTGTATGATCCTGCGACCGATCCGAAGATCTATGCGAACTATGACGCAGAGAGCTTCCGCAAAAAGAAGCCGGTCAATAAGGAGCGTCTGCAGCAGGAGCTGGGTCTTGCCGTTGACAAGAAAAAGTTTATGATCGGACTGATCTCACGACTGACGGATCAGAAGGGTCTTGACCTCATCAATTACGTGATCGACCGTATTGTGGACGACTATACACAGCTCGTTGTGATCGGTACCGGTGATCCGCAGTATGAAAATATGTTCCGTCACTATGCATGGAAATACGGCGACCGGATCTCAGCAAACATCTGTTACAGTGATGAGCTGGCGCACAAGCTGTATGCGGCTGCAGATGCATTCCTTATGCCGTCACGCTTTGAGCCGTGCGGACTGACACAGCTCATATCCTTCCGTTACGGCACTGTGCCGATCGTGCGTGCGACCGGCGGACTGCGTGATACGGTAGAGCCGTACAATGAGTACGATCACACCGGCGACGGCTTCTCCTTCACGAATTATAACGGCGAGGAAATGCTCGGCATCATCAATTATGCGAAGCATATCTACTTTGACTTCAAGAAGGACTGGAATAAGATGGTGGATCGCGGTATGGCAAATGACTATTCGTGGAATTCATCCAAGCATAAATATGAGAATCTTTACAATTATCTCATCGGCTGAGAAAATGAATGAACAGACAAAAGGATCACCTGCGCGGTGGTCTTTTTGTTTGCCGAAAATCTGTGTGAAGGTGCAGAAGCTCAAATATTCTGAAAAAATTCGGGCATACTCTCTGATAGTGACAGCAGAAAAGGAGGAACAGACTGTGTGCGCGGAAAAACATGAGGAAAACAATGAGGAGCAGACAGATACGATCGAAAAATATGGTACGACGCAGCTTGATGATCCGGTGCGCCGCCACCGGATCCATCTTTTGACCGTGATCGGGGAGATCGAGGGACATGATGTGCTCCCGAACTCCAGCAAGACGACCAAATACGAGCATGTGCTGCCGCAGCTTGCGAAGGTGGAGGAGGATTCTGAGATTGACGGCTTGCTGCTCCTCATCAATACCGTGGGCGGTGATGTGGAATCGGGGCTTGCGATCGCGGAGCTGATCGCTTCCATGTCGAAGCCGAGCGTGTCACTGGTGCTTGGCGGGAGCCATTCGATCGGCGTGCCGCTCGCGGTCTCTGCTGACCGTTCGTTTATCGTGCCGAGCGGAACGATGGTCATTCATCCGGTGCGTCTGAACGGCATGACGATCGGTGCGCCGCAGACCTATGATTATTTTCAGCAGATACAGGATCGGATCACGGGCTTTGTGTCAACGCACTGCGGGATCAGTCAGACCAGACTGGAGGAGCTGATGTTAAATACCACGATGCTGACAAAGGATCTCGGTACGGTGTTGGTCGGTGTACAGGCAGTGGAGGAGCACATTATAGACGCAGTCGGCGGTCTGCATGATGCGCTGGAATGTCTGCACGGCTTCATCGACCGACGGAGCGTAAACGACTGACAATCGCACATATGTTTTCTTTTTCACAGTTTTTGGGTGACATTTATCCTTGGATATGCTAAGATAAATAAGTATGGTCATTTGTAGTAGGTGACTGATAGAGAGTGAGGGAGTAAGGGATCATGTCCGGTCAGACAAAGAAAACAGGCAGTCGTGGAACGGCAAATAAAAAAAAGACAACATCCGCTGCGAAAAATACAGCGGCTTCTAAGGATACACTGGATGAAAATCTGCTGCAGGAGGTCATCCTCTGGGTGATGCTCGCAGTGTCCGTGGTACTTTTTGTGAGCAATTTCGGCATCGGCGGAAAGGTCGGCGATGCACTGAGCAATGTCATGTTCGGTGTGTTCGGACTGATGGCGTACCTGTTTCCGGTCTGCCTTTTTGTAGGAACGGTATTTATCTTATCGAATAAAAGGAACCGGATCGCCGTGATCAAGCTGGTGGCTGCGGTGTTATTCGTATTTTTCTTATGTCTTTTTCTGGAGCTTGTCTCCGGCAGCACAAAGGATTATTCGCCGTTCAATTCCTATTTGAACGGTGTCAGCGAGCGAAACGGCGGCGGCTTCATCGGCGGACTGTTCGCGTGGATGATCTGCCCGAATTTCGGGCGTATCAGCGCGTATGTGCTGGATATCGTTTTTCTGATCATCACGATGGTCATCGTGACGGAGCGTTCCGCATGGAAGCATGTGCAGAAGGGCGGTATGCGCATGTACGAGTCTGCGCGTGAAGGCAATGAAAAGCTGCGCGAGCGGCAGGAGCTTCGACGTGAGGAGCGTGAGCTTCGGCGCATGGAGCGGAAGGTATCCGGTGTGTCATCGGACACGCTGCTCGTTTCGGATACACAGGGCTACAAGCCGTCCGATGCGCTGACGGAGATCACGCCGGAGAGCTTTGAAAAGCTGAAAAAAGCTGACCGGTATCCGTATGCTCCGCAGATACAGGCACAGCCGGAGGAGCATATTCCGGTACAGCCGTCGGAGCCGCAGGTGACGGTGCAGCATCAGGTGAGCCTGCAGCCGCAGCAGCCGGAAACAGACGTACATACAGATACCAATACAGATATAAATCCGGATGTGATGCCGGCATTTTCGCCGGAGCTGCAAAAGCTGTTCGCGCGGATCGACGAGGAAGCAGAAAATGATCCTGTGACAGCAACTGTATCCGGATTGACGGAATCAACGGAAGCGGCTGATCCGGAGGATGACTTTGAGCTTCCGCCGATCGAGCTTCCGCAGGAGCTTTTGGCGAGGGAAAATGAACAGGAACTCATACAGGAAATCGCGCATGAGCCGGAACCGGTCAAAAAGCCTTCGGCGGATCGGACAGCAGAACCGCACATTGTTGAGGAGGAACCGGTAACACGGACTCCCGCGCGCAATCCCAGACAGGATGCACAGTCCGTTGAGGAGGGCATACAGGAGGTTGCTGAGCAGATACAGGAGCAGGCAATGGCAGAGGAAACACGCACCTATGTGTATCCGTCGCTTGAGCTTTTGAAAAAGGGTGATCCGACGAAGCAGGGCGACAGCAAGCAGCATTTGCAGGAAACGGCATTAAAGCTCCAGCAGACGCTCAAAAATTTCGGTGTCAACGTAACGATACTGAACGTGAGCTGCGGCCCGACGGTCACGCGCTATGAGATCCAGCCGGAAATGGGCGTAAAGGTCAGCAAGATCGTAAATCTGACGGACGACATCAAGTTAAACCTTGCAGCGGCGGACATCCGTATGGAAGCACCGATCCCCGGAAAGGCGGCGATCGGTATCGAGGTTCCGAATAAGGAAACGCTTCCGGTCATGTTCGGAGATCTCGTCGGTTCACAGGAGTTTCGGGATCATCCGTCACCGATCGCATTTGCGGCAGGACGGGATATCGGCGGACAGGTCATTATGGCGGACATCGCAAAAATGC
>CAZERX010000025.1:0-15361 GCA_964515045.1 uncultured Eubacterium sp. | reverse complement strand
GAGCGTCCGGTTCATACCCGGGAGGTTGAGAGTTCAAGTCTCTCTCTCGCTATTAAAAAAATGCTTCCCCGAATCAGATGATTCGGGGAGTTTTTTTATTTCATAGGAAAGACCATGTTACGTTAATGCGTGAAAGTAAACTGTTTTCCTATGAAATAAAAGCACTCCGTGCGGGCGGCTGTCAGTCTCCCCCGAGCAGCCGCTGTACCAGCTTCACGCAGCCTGCCGCATCCGCAGAATAGCCGTCTGCGCCGATCTCCTCCGCAAAGCTCTCCGTAATGCATGCACCGCCAATGATGATCCGGCTGTCACAGCCGCGCTCCTTTGCCAGCAGAACGACATCCTTCATGCGCATCATCGTCGTAGTCATGAGCGCCGACAGTCCGATGATCGAAGCCTTCCGGTCGATCGCCGTCTGCACGATCGTTTCTGCCGCAACATCCTTTCCAAGATCTATGACCTGATAACCGTAGTTTTTCAGCATGAGCACGACCAAATTTTTGCCGATATCGTGAATGTCGCCCTCGACGGTCGCGATCACGATCGTTGCCTTTTCCTCATCTCCGTCTGCACCTGCGAGCAGCGGCTCCAGATGCTCGATCGCTGTCTGCATCGCACTCGCGGATGCGATGAGCTGCGGCAGGAAATAGATCTGCTTTTCAAACTTTTCTCCCACATCATTGATCGCAGGGATCAGACTTCCGTTGATGATCTCCCCTGCCGTTGCCCCCTGCTGCAATGCCTGCTCCACATGGGTAACGATATGCTTTTTATCGCCCTTTAATACCGACTGAAAGATCACGTCATCATTTTTTTCGCTGTCAGATGCCGTGCTTTTTTTCCGTGCGGGCTTCGGACGCGCCGTCTGTTCCTTTTCCTCCAGATGCCGCTCATAGACCTGCATCCGGCTGATATAGCGGATGTCACTCTCCGGCTTATGCAGCAGCATGTCCGATGCAAATGCAGCGTTCATCAAAAGATCCTGTGATGGATTCGCGATCGCCATCGTGAGTCCCTGTTCGATCGCCATCGTGAGGAACGCCGTATTGACGAACGGTCGGTTCGGCAGTCCAAACGAGATATTGGACAGTCCGCAGATCGTCGCCAGTCCAAGCTCCTGCCTGCAATAACGGATCGTGTCAAAGCATTCCAGCGCCGCATCGGGATTTGCACCGACCGTCGCCGTCAGTCCGTCCACAACGATATCCTCCTTTGTAAAACCGAGTGCATACGCGCGTTCTGCAACCGTCCGCACGATGCCGCGCTTTTCCTCTGCCGTTTTCGGGATCCCCTCATCCGACAGTGGGAGCAGGATAAACATCGCTCCGTACTTCGCTACGATCGGGAGCAGCTTTTCGATCTTGACATGCTCCAGTGATACGGAATTGATGAGCGCACGCCCCGGATAGACGCGCAGTGCCGCCTCCAAGACCTCCACATTGCTGGAATCCAGACACAGCGGCAGACTGCTCGCCGTCGTAAGCTCCTCGATCGCCGCGAGCATCATCTCTTTTTCGTCGATACCGTTCATTCCCATATTGACATCCAGTATCGCAGCTCCGTTCTCCTCCTGCTCGGCTGCCATCCGGCAGACCAGATCCAGACTGCCCGCACGAAGCTCCTCCTGCAATGCCTTTTTTCCGGTTGGGTTGATGCGCTCACCGACTACGAGGAAGCTGCCGTCCAGATCGATCTCCAGCACACTCCGCTCCGTCGCGAGCAGCCGCTTTTTCTCACCTGAGATCACCGGTGCAGGCACATCACGGAGTGCCGCTTTCAGCGCGTGGATATGCTCCGGTGTCGTTCCGCAGCAGCCGCCCAAAATGGATGCGCCCGCCGCAGCAAGCTGTGCACCCGCCGCAGCAAATTCCTCCGGTGTCATTCGGTAAACGGTCTCGCCGTCGGCAAGCTCCGGCAGCCCTGCATTCGGCTTTGCCAGCACCGGTATATTCGCAACCTCACGCATTGCTCCGATCGCAGAGAGCATTTCCATCGGTCCGGTCGAGCAGTTTAAGCCGACGGCATCCGCGCCCAGGCTCTGCAGCACGACCATCGCAGTCTTTGCGTCCGTGCCGTAGAGCGTCCGTCCGTCCGATTCATATGTCAGACTTGCCAGCACCGGCAGATCGCATACCTCTCGGATCGCGATCAGCGCCGCTCGCGTCTCCTGCAGGCTCATCATCGTTTCCACCACAAAAAGATCCACGCCCGCATCCGCGAGCACGGCTGCCTGCTCCTTGTAGACACTGATCAGTGTCTCAAATTCCAGATCTCCGATCGGTGCGAGCTGTTTTCCGGTCATGGTGAGATCACCTGCGACCAGTGCATGGCTGCCCTTCACCGCTTCCTTTGACAGTGCGACGAGCGCACGGTTCATCTCCTCCAACTGATCCTCCAGCCCATACTCTGCAAGCTTGATCCGGCTCGCCGTAAAGGTCGGCGCATACACGATATCCGTACCGGCAGCGACATAGGCGCGCTGCAGCTCCACCAGTGCCTTCGGATGCTCAAGGATCCACTGCTCCGGACAGACTCCGGTCGGCATCCCTGCCTTCTGCAGATTTGTTCCGGTCGCGCCGTCCAACAGGATGATCCTGCTCTCGATCCATTCGCGAAATGCTTTTCTCGTCATGTTCCAGTCCTCATTTTTCTGTCATTATTCGTTTTCATTCCGTTCTCCGTCTGCCGGATGCGCACGAAGCCCTGCGATGATCTCACAGATCAGCTCTGCGCGGTTGAACGGTGTCATAAAGTAATAGCCGTCTGCCACAGAACGCAGCCGTTCTGCGATGTCCAGTGAGATCTCCACGGCGACCTGCTGCGCCGCTTCTCTGGACATATCCGGCGTATATTTCTGCAGGATCTCCTCCGGTATCCGGATCCCTGCCATCTCATTATGTAAGAACATCGCGTTTTTGTAGCTCACGAGCGGCATGATACCGCAGAATATCCTTGCGCGGTCGCCGATCGCCGCACGGATCTCACGGATGCGCGCAATATCCTCCTCCGAGTAGATGGGCTGCGTCAGAAAATATTCACAGCCTGCCTCGATCTTTTTTTCCATCCGTCGGATGATCGCATCGGGGTTCGCACCGTGATAATTAAGCGCACCGCCGAAATGCAGCGGATCATCCGCATAAAGCTCCTCATTCATATGCGTGACATACTCCATCAGACGGATGGAATTCATGTCATACACGCCGGAGATCGTTCCGCGTGCATCCCGCGCCACCGGATCACCGGTCACGATCAAAAGATTTCGGATCTCATTCATATGATCTGCCAGAAGCATCCCGCGAAGTCCGATGATATTGCGGTCACGGCACGCCATGTGCGGCATCACGGGGATATCCGTTTCCTGCATGATGCGGGCTGCCAGTGCGCCCGCGTCCATACGCGCACGCGCCATCGGCGAATCCGACAGCGTAAGCATGGATGCACCTGCCGCAGCGAGCGCTCCGGCTGCCGCCAGCACCTTTGTCACGTCACTGGTAAACGGCGGATCCAGCTCCACGATGACCGGCAGCTCCCCATCGGACTGCCTGTCCATCCACTGTCCTGCATGTATCCGCTTCCGGTGATCCGCGGTCTCCATCATGCGGATGCGTTCCTTCGGCAGCGGTACACGCCTTTTTTCTGCGCGCGGCACATCCTGCAATGCCTCTGCAAGATCCTCGATATAGCACGGAGTCGTACCGCAGCAGCCGCCGATGATATCCACGCCGCATGCTGCGATCTCTGCACTTTTTTCCACAAAATACCGTTCATTCTCCGTATAGATCGTCTTGCCGCGCACCGAGATCGGATAACCGGCATTCGGCAGGGCACTGATGAACTTATCCGTGTAGACCGGCTGCTCCCTGATGAGCTGGAGCAGGTGTCCCGCTTCCACGCCGCAGTTATAACCATAGGCATCAATGGATGCCGCCTGCGGCTGTGCCATCCGCTCATTGATGCGGCTGACCGACAGTCCGGCGCGCGTGTAGCCGCTCTTGTCGAACGTGAACTGCACGAGCACGAACACCTCCGCACACTGCGCCTTCAGATAATCGGCGAGCTGACACACATATTTATCGTCACTCTGCGACTCAAACACGAATACACGCGCCCCGCAGGCGAGGAACGTATCGCACATCCGGCGGTAATCATCCAGCTCATTTCGCGCGTCCATTTCCTCCCATGCATCACTTTCTATGACCGGTCCGAAATCCGCCGCAATGAAGATCTCCTCCGTACAGCCGCTCTCCTCTCTGAATTTCTGCACGGCAAGCTCTGCCAGCGTATAGCCGTAGGTCAGATAGGACAGCCGCTGCTCCTTATCCGGAAAAAACTCCGGACAGATCGCAAAGGTATTCGTCCGCAGCAGCCGCGCACCCGCGCGCAGATAGTCCATATGGATCGCTACGATCCGGCTCGGATCCGTCTTGTTGGCGTGCTCCGGAAACGGATCACTGTCTCCGTACTTTTTTTCATAATAAGTGCCCAGCGCACCATCCGTGATCAGCCGGTGCGTGCGCAGATATTCACGTATATCCATGTTCGCCTGTATTCCTCCGTAAAATAAATCGACTTTTATTCTACCGCTTCCGCAATCGTTTGACAAGCCGTTTTAATTCTGCAAGTGTATAAGACAGCTCTGCCGCCGTCGTGTCCATGCCGAGTGTCATCCGCACGCACGCATACGCCTGAGCATCACTGAGTCCTACTGCCTTCAATACGTGTGACGGCTCTGCGGAGGCACTGTTGCACGCGCTGCCCGCCGATACGCAGATCCCCGACTCATCTAATAAAAGCACCAGATTGGATGCCTCGATCCCCGTAAAACAGATATTGATATTCGCAGGCAGACGGTTTTCCCAGCTCCCGACCAGATAGGCTGCCGGTATTTCCGTGCAGATTCTCTGGATCATCCGGTTTCTGAGCCAAAGCTCCCGCTCCATCACCTCCGGCTGCCTGCGTTGAGCAAGCTGCGCTGCCTTTGCCATACCGACGATCGCGGGTACGTTTTCCGTGCCTGCGCGCCTGCCGCCCTCCTGCGCACCGCCGTGGATCATGCTCTCCGTCAGAAGCCCCTGCTTCATATACAGAAAGCCGCAGCCCTTCGGTCCGTAAAATTTGTGACTGCTCGCACTGAGCATATGCACCTGCCAGCGTGCGACATCGATCGGGATGTGTCCGTATGCCTGCACCGCATCCGTGTGAAAAAGCACGTCGTGCTCTGCGGCGCCCGCACCCCGCCGCTCCCTACCCGGCGCCCTTCCGATCTCATTATTCGCACACATGATCGAAATGAGCACCGTGTCCGGACGGATGGCGCGTGACAACTGCTCCGGCGCAATGCGTCCGTCACGATCCGGTACAAGCTCCGTCACCTCAAAGCCGCGCTGTTTCAGATATTCACAGGTATGACCGATCGCGTGATGCTCGATCTTTGTCGTAATGAGATGCCTGCCGCGCGATGCGTATGCCTCCATCGTCGCCTTTAACGCCCAGTTGTCACTCTCCGTGCCGCCGGACGTAAAATAGATTTCCGACGGCTGTACCTTCAGGGTATCCGCGATCGTGCGGCGTGCCTGTTCGACCGCCTGTCTGCTCCTCTGACCAAATTCATACGGTGTTGATGCATTTGCATAACGGTTCTGATAGTATGGCTCCATCGCCGCGCGTACCTCCGGTGCGGTCGGCGTGGTAGCGGCATGATCCAGATAAATCATTCTCTGCAGCTCCTTTTCCCCCTCTGCCGGTTCTATGCAGACTGTCCGTTCCATATAATAAAGCAAGCATGCACGCACGGAGCACACTTGTGAATCACTGGAAGCACTCGAAGCACTGGAACACAGCCACAAAACGCGGCAGCCACCCGCTCATCACCGGTACACTCATCCTGACTGCCACCGGTCTTGCCAGCAGGATCATCGGGTTTTTATATAGGATATTCCTCACACGCACGATCGGTGCAGAGGGACTCGGCATGTGCCAGCTCGTCCTTCCGGTATCCACGCTCGCACTGGCACTGTGCGCCGGCGGGATGCAGACGGCGATCACCAAATTCACAGCGGAGACCGGCTCACAGCAGCCGCTGCGCCTAGGTTTATGCACGTGCATAATCGCATCCCTGCTCTGCAGTCTCGGCATTTATGCAAATGCAGAATCGCTTGCCGCTTCCGTGATCGGCGATCCGACCTGCGCACCGCTGCTTTGCATCATCAGCCTTTCCCTGCCGTTCGCTGCGCTCCATGCCTGCTTCAACGGCTATTATTACGGAAAAAATAAGACCGCCGTTCCGGCAGTCTCACAGCTTTTGGAACAGGCGGTGCGCGTGTTCTCTGTCTATTTATTTTATCAGATCTGCGTCGAGCGGCAGACAACGCTGACCCCCGCCCTCACGCTCTGGGGTACAGTGTGTGCCGAAGCTGCCGCCGCTCTGTTTTGTCTGACGACCTTCCGCAGAAGCCGTGATCCGAAAAATCCTACCACGCTCCTACAAATGATGCATTTTGCCGCGCCGCTCACGGCGAGCCGTCTTGTGCTGAACCTTTTTGCAAGTGCAGAAGCGATCCTCATCCCGCACGCCCTGTTATCTGCCGGAAACAGCCGGAGTGAAGCCCTCAGCATCTTCGGCACGCTGAACGGCATGGCACTTCCGGTCATCCTGCTGCCGACCGTTCTGACCGGCTCCCTGTCCGTCCTGCTCCTGCCGCAGATCTCTGAAGCAGCCGCCGCAGGTGACCGTGCACGCACCGCACAGACCACGCACCGCACGGTCGAGCTGTGCACGATCCTCGGTCTTGGCTGTACACTCGGTCTGCTGCTGTTCGGCAGGCTGATCGGCAAGCTGCTTTTTCACAGTTCGCTCGCCGGCTCGTACATCACGGCACTCAGCTTCCTATGTCCGTTTCTTTTTCTCGGCGGCACGCTCGGAAGCATCCTGCACGGCTTTGGCTTCACGCGCTACACTTTTTCCCTAAACCTGCTGGCGTGCGCGATACGGCTGTTTGCCATCCTGTTCCTCGTTCCGCATTTCGGGCTGTATGTATACCTGTGGAGTCTGCTGCTCGGACACATCCTGCTGTCTGCCGCTTACCTGCACCGGCTCGCGAAGCTCTGAATGCACCGTCAGCCACAATACTCAAACGCGTTCCGATACAGGTGCAGCGTCTGCTCCGCCGTCCCGCTGACCGCCGCCACGTCAAAGCGCACCGGTGTATCCGTTCCATAACCGTACCGCTGCATATAAAAAAGTGCAACGCGTGAGATCACGCGCTGCTTTCTCCGATCGACCGCCTCCTCCGGCAGACCACTCCCCGTGCCGCTCCGGTATTTAACCTCGATAAACACGAGATAGCCGCCCTCACGCGCCACGATGTCGATCTCACCGATACGGCAGCGGAAATTGCAGACAAGCACCTGATAGCCCTGCTGCTCCAGCAGACGGCAGACCCGCTGCTCCTCCTCTGCCCCGATCCTTCTGTAATTTTTTTGATTTCTATGATCTCTGTGCTCTTTTCCGGTCAATCCGTTCTCTCCCTGTGCTACCTGCGGAGCTTTGCCTTGATGCGATCCATGTCGTTGACGAATACCAGTATCTCCGCCACGACCTCGTACAGCTCCGGCGGGATCATGTCACCGATCTCCAGCCTTGAGAGCGTATCCGCAAGCTTTCCGTCCGCATAGGTCGGCACATCGGCTTCCTTCGCCGCTTCAATGATCCGGTCTGCGACCGCGCCCTTTCCGGTCGCCAGTATCTTTGGTGCCGCATCTCCCGCCGTATAAGCGAGTGCCACCGCCGTTTTCGGCTTTTGCTCTGAATGTCCGTGATTTCCTGCCATATCATGCCCTCACATCAAAGGAATACCGGTGCACCACGCCGACACTGCCGCCGCCCGCCTGATCCTTTTTTACAAAACTCTCTACAAAATCCATCTTTTTTTCGCTGTGCCCGATCGTGATCTTGGAGTCATAGCCGAGCGCAGACAGCTTCGCATCAAGGATCGGCAGATATTTCTCCACCAGATCAAAGCTGTCATCATCCGCGAATGTAAAATTCGTGTCCACTGCCTTTCCCTTCATCTTTACCATGACATCCGTTGACCCCAGATGCTCCATGTCAAGATGCAGGAACGCGGACAGCTCACCGTTCTCCTCCTGCACGCGCCGCTTATTCGTATACACATACAGGTCGCCGTTCGCATTCTGTCCGTGCATCTTGAGCGGCAACTGCACATAATTATAGATCTGATTGATCTGGTTCATAAACTCCATGTTGCCGCGGATCTGCTCCGTCGTGCGCGCCAGCGGCGAGTGCTCATTGCCGGTCGCCTTCAGCAGACGGTCTACCTGCTCCATCTGACGGTTTAACCGGTCATAAAGCTCCGAGAGCTTATCCTTTGTTTTCAGCTCCTGCGGCTTCACCAGCCACTGCTCCTCCATCGTGCGCGTGAGCAGCCTCTGATAGCCCTTATTTGAAAAAAGCTCGCGCACCTCCTCATCATCCAAAGTCGCCTGTCCAAGCTGCGCCCGCAGCTCATGGTCGATGACATCAAGGAGCTGGCGCGCCGTCAGATTCCGGTTCAGTGCGCCGTCCTCATCAAATACAGCCTCGTTATCGGCGAGATTTCCAAGACTGCGCAGCAGATCCGAGAGGTCGTCAAGCTCCGCCTCCTGCAAAAACGCGCCGAGCTGATTTTCCGTATATCCGGCTCCTGCCGTCGTCTGCTCATCCGCAAGCTGAGAATAAAAGACTCCTTCCTCCGCGGCTGCGGTCTCCGGCTGTATGCCCGCCATACCCTGCTGCGGCTCTGCTCCGTTTCCATCTGCATCTGCAAGCGGCGGGAGTTGCACACCGGACAACGACTGTTCCGTCTGCGCCATTTCCGGCTGCTGCGGCACATCTTCCCCCTCATGCGGCAGCATGAGCGGCTCCTCCGGCAGCCCCTGTGTCAGGATCTCAAAGATCTGTGTATTGAGCTGAACCATTTCGGATACCTCCGCAGATGAACCGGAGAGAAGCTGCGGCAGCTCCTGCATCAGATCATTCATCTGTCCGAGCAGCATATGTGTGTCATTCCGATAGTTCTCGTACTGTGCCGCGAGCTGCGGCGTGATCGGTAGCTGGAGCTTTGTCATCTGTACCAGCGTATCGACGCGCACACCCTCATTGCCGATGATCGCACGGTGCATTTCAAGCACGGCATCCGCATGGATCGGCATCTGCTCCCGCATCATGGCATCGACCATCTGCAGGTTGCGTTCGTCTGCCGGAAGTCCGGCTGCCTCCAATGCCCGCATCAGCGTCGGGTTTGCCGCCGTACTGCCCATATACGGACGGATGGCGACCGTTCCGCCCTCGTTCGATCTCACCTGAAAAAACATCGACTGTCCGACCATCAGCTTGACCGCATTTTTGTCCAGTCGGGCGTGGATGTTCTGTCCGTTCTCCAGACTGAGGATCACGTTATTTCCCCGAATATAGGTCACGTTTCCCTCGAACACGCTGCCCGGCAGAAGCTCTCTGACCGACGCGCTCAGGCTGCTGACCGTACTCGACGGAACCGGTGTTCCGACGGTCTGACCTGCATTTTTATTATATTGTCCTACAAAAGAAATCTGCATCCTGTCCTCCCTGCCGGATCACGGCGCACACTCCCGCTATTGGATAAAATGTGTGATGAACGTTGCCCGATGGATCGGTGTCGCACCGTACTTTTTCAATGCTTCGATATGTGCCGCCGATCCGTAGCCCTTATTGTCTGCAAATGCATAATCCGGATAGATACGGTCGTATTCCACCATCATGCGATCCCTCGTGACCTTGGCGACAATGCTCGCCGCACCGATCGAAATGCTCTTGGCATCTCCCTTTATGATCGGCACCTGCCGGATGTCCACCTGAGGGATCGTCACTGCATCATTTAATAATATATCGGGTACTACACCCAAATTACTGATAGCCTCACGCATTGCTTCATACGTTGCCTGCAAAATATTGATCTCGTCGATCCGCTGCGGGGATGCCTGCCCGATGCCGACCGCCACCGCCTGCGCCATGATCTCATCGTATAGCTGCTCACGCTTTGCGGCAGAGAGCTTTTTGGAATCATTGATGTATAAAATCTCGCAATCCTTCGGCAGGATGACCGCACCTGCCACAACCGGTCCTGCCAAGGGTCCTCGTCCGACCTCGTCGATCCCGCAGATCAGTGCTGCATCCGCGTATTTTCTTTCATATTCTGACAGCGCGTAGATCCGCTGTTTTTCCGCCTGCAAACGTTCCATCCGTTTTTTCGCCTGCCCGACCAGCTTCTGCACACCGGCGCGCGCATCCTGTTCATAGCTTTCGATAAAAAAAGGCAGAGAGGTGTCCTCTGCTGCCTGTAATTCCATACGGATCGCTGCAATGTTTTTTTCCTGTGCCATACACATTTCCCCTTTTCCTTTGTCAGTTTACCGGATGATGCTGATATCCGGCCGTATCCGCAGCCACACGGTTCCCCTGATCTGGCTCTTTGAAACGGCACCGACATCGGGATCCCGACTGTCGCTGCTGTTGTTCCGGTTGTCGCCGAGCACAAAATACTCGTCCGCGCCGAGCGTGATACCGTCTGCGGCGATCCCCGCATCGTCCATCACCTCTTTGCCATAATCCTCCGCGAGCGGCTCATCATCCACATAAATCTGACCGTCCGCATCAATGCGCACCGTTTCATTCGGCAGACCGATCACACGCTTGACATAATCGGTGTCCGTATCATAGGCATACTTAAACACTATGATATCATACCGGTCGAGCTGCTGCACGCGGTATTTGAATTTATTGATCAAAAGCCGATCCTGATCCTGCAGGGTATCGTTCATGGACGGGCCGTCCACCTCGACCTGACCGACGACAAAATGTCCCATCAGATAGGCTGCACCGAAGATCAGAACGATGTATAACAGCAGTCCGAGCAGACTTTTTGCTAGATTTTTCATATTCCCAACTCCTCCGGCGTTTCCAGTGTGATGCGTCCGATCGTACCGGAGCGAAATTCATCCAGCACGAGCGCTGCCGCCTTGGAATGATCCAGCTCGCCGCCCTTTTTGATGCAGGAGCGGTTGCGCGCGATCTGCTCTAACACGGCAACGGCATCCTCCGTTTCCGTCAGCTCATAGCGCGCCGCGAGCGCTGCCCCGTATGCCGGACGGCTAAGGAGCATCCGTATCAGCTCCAGACTCATTTCGTCGATATTTAAGATCTCATCCTTGATCGAGCCGATCAGTGCGAGCTTTAAGCCGACGCTCTGATCCTCGAATTTCGGCCAAAGGATCCCCGGCGTGTCCAGAAGCTCTACGCTCTTATTCAGCCGGATCCACTGCTTTCCCTTCGTCACTCCCGGCTTATTGCCGGTCTTGGCACATGCGCGCCCCGCAAAGGAATTGATGAACGTGGATTTTCCGACATTCGGGATACCGACGACCATCGCACGCACCGGACGGTTTTTGATGCCGCGCCGTCTGTCACGCTCGATCTTTGCCTTGCAGGCATCGAGCACGGCGGCATTCACCGGCTTTGTCTGCGCCTTGTTCCGTGCATCCATCCGCACGACAACATAGCCTTTTTTTTCAAAATACTCCGTCCATCGCTGGTTCATGCCCTCATCCGCGAGATCCGCCTTGTTCAAAAGGATCAGACGCGCCTTGTTTTTTCCCAGCTCGTCAATGTCCGGATTGCGGCTGCTCATCGGGATGCGTGCATCCACCAGCTCGATCACGAGATCGACCAGACGGATATCCTCCTGCATCTGTCGTTTTGCCTTGGTCATATGACCGGGATACCATTGAAACTGCATATTTTTCTCCTGTTTATTCGATAAAGCCTGCCTCGGACAGCGGCGTGAGCTTAAACCACGCTTTTCCGATGACATACGATGCCTTCACATTGCCGATATTTGCAAAACGGCTGTCCTCACTGCCCGCAGGGTTATCACCCAGCACAAAGCATTCATCTGCCGCCAGCGTCACCTTTTCGGAAGCCAGTCCTGCGTCCGCGATCGTTCCGGTGTGATAGACCTTATGGAGCGGCTCGTCATTGACGTAGATCACGCCATCGACGATCTGCACCGTATCACCACCCGCCGCGATCACGCGCTTGATATAGTAATGCGACTTCTCATTGCCGTTCGGCAGAAAAACGATGACATCGCCGATCTTTGGCTTGCTCACCTTATAGACAAAGCGGTTGATGAGCACCTGATCACCATCGTTTAACTGTGTGTTCATCGACTGACCGATCATGGTCGTCCGCACGCCGACAAAATATACGAGCACGCCGGCGAGTGCCACCGCGATCATAAGCTCTGCCAGCCATACGGCGATCTCCCGCAGCAGCGGAATGTTCAGCTCACGTTTTTTCTTTCTGAAATTCAGTCCTTTTTGACGCGCCATATCCGTTTCCTTTTCCTACATTGTATGCGATAGCAAAAAGAGGACAAATACCTGCGTACCTGTCCCCTCTCTCTGTCACTTCACAGAACTATTTTACCAGCTCTTTGACCTTCGCTGCCTTACCAACGCGTCCGCGTAAGTAGTTCAGCTTCGCGCGGCGAACCTTACCACGACGAACGACCTCGATCTTCTCAACGTTCGGAGAATGTAACGGCCAAGTCTTCTCAACACCAACACCGTTTGATAACTTTCTGACTGTGAAAGTCTCACGGCTGCTGCTGCCCTGTCTCTTTAATACGGTTCCCTCAAACACCTGAATACGCTCACGATTTCCCTCGATGATCTTTCCGTAAACCTTTACGGTGTCACCTACGTGAAACTCCGGTGTCTGCTCTTTCATCTGAGCTGCTTCAATGTTCTTGATGATTTCTGTGTTATTCATTTTGTGACCTCCTGTTATTTTGACGTTCTTAACATGCCGTATTGCACGCCAGAGGACCATCGCCTATTTTCACAACAGATTGATTTTATCAGATTGCATGATGTTTTGCAAGTGTTTTTTTAGCTGTAACTGCTCCTTTTCCGTAAGATGCGCCTTTTCCAAAAGATCCGGTCTGCGCTCCGCGGTGCGCAGGATCGACTGCTCCCTGCGCCATGCATCTACCTTCGCATGGTCGCCGGACAGTAAAATGGCAGGCACCTTTTTGCCGTTCCATTCCTCTGGACGTGAATACTGCGGATATTCGAGCAGATTACCCTCCAGTGATTCCGTGCTTCCGGATTCGTCGTTCGTCAATACACCCGATACCATCCGGCTGATGGCATCGACCATGACCATTGCCGGAAGCTCCCCGCCGGTCAGCACATAATCTCCGATGGAAACATAGTCCGTCACGATCTCCTCAAGCACACGTTCATCAATGCCCTCATAATGCCCGCAGAGCAGGATCAGATCCTTTTCCTGCGCCAGCTCCTTTGCCTGCGGCTGTGAGAACACGCTGCCCTGCGGTGTGAGATACACCGTGCGGGGCTTGTAGCCGATCTTTTCTACGACCGAACGCCATGCGTCGTACACCGGCTGTGCCTGCATGACCATCCCCGCGCCGCCGCCATACGGATAATCGTCCACCTTTTTATGCCGGTCTAATGTATAGTCTCTGATATTGATGCAGTCGATCGTGATCAGTCCCCGATCAGCAGCCCGACCGATGATGCTCGTATTCAGTCCCTGTGACACCATATCGGGAAACAGTGTCAGAATGTGAAAATGCATACTAATTCCCTTTCCTGTTCAGCTCGCGCAGTCCGTCCAAAAGGTGCAGCAGGACATAGCCCTCCGCCACGTTGACCTCTTTCACACAATCGCGGATCGCCGGAATGAGAAGCTCCTCCTTCTCCGGTGTCCGGATCACATATACGTCATTTGCTCCTGTCGTGAGCACATCCGTGAGCGTTCCAAGCTCCTCGCCCTCATCACTTTTTGCGCTCAGTCCGATCAGATCTGCCACAAAATACTCATTCTCCGACAGCTCGACCGCATGCTCGCGCGTAACGTAGAGGTTGCACTTTTTGTACTGCTCGATGTCATTGATATTGTCGTAGCCCTTGAATTTTACAATGACCAGATTTTTGAAATAGCGGACGCGTTCGACCTCCATATGCAGAAGGCTTCCGTCCTTTTTTTCTAATTCCACTTCCTTCAGATCATCATAGCGTGAGGCATCGTCAGTTGTCGGAAATACCTTGACCTCTCCGCGCAGTCCGTGTGTATCTAAAATTGCGCCGACCTGCAATAAATTTTCCATAGCTGTTCCCTTTCTGATAAAAATGGATAAAGAATCCCGCTCGCGAAATTTCCTGTCACATAACAAAACGCATACTCGTAGAAGTATGCGTTTCATGGCTACTGCATGATATCCACAATAACCTTCTTTTCACTTTTTGAGGCTGCTGCCTTTACAACAGAACGGATTGCTTTCGCAATTCGGCCCTGCTTACCGATCACCTTTCCCATATCGGACTGTGCAACGCGAAGCTCCACAACGATAGCTCTGTCAGTTTCGGTCTCAGTGACAACGACCTGATCCGGGTAATCGACCAAGGCTTTTGCGATTACTTCGACTAATTCCTTCATTGGTCTACCTCACTTATTTCTCGATACCGGCTAACTTGAAAATCTTCGCAACAGTTTCGGTAGGCTGAGCGCCGTTTGCTAACCACTTCTTAGCTGCCTCTGCATCTACGTGATACTCACTGGGATCCTTGGTAGGATCGTACGTTCCGATCTCATCGATACTCTGACCGTTACGTGCAGTTCTTGAATCTGCAACTACGATTCTATAAAAAGGAGCCTTCTTCTGTCCTAATCTCTTTAATCTGATCTTTACTGCCATGTTACTTTCACCTCCTTAAATTGGTTTCTCTATGCGTCAATCGGATGAATGTTCCGCTGCGCTGCTTATTCATGAGCGGTATGCTCCGCCCAACTAAAACGGTAATTTGAACCGTCCCAGCTTTCCGCCTCTGCCCTTCATCATACCCGGCATCTGCTTCATCATCTTGCGTGCCTGCTCGAACTGCTTGACCAGACGATTGACCTCCGAGATATCCACACCCGCACCGTTTGCGATCCGTCGTTTTCTGCTCGGATTCAAGACGTTCGGATTTGCCCGCTCCTGCGGTGTCATGGAGTAGATGATCGCTTCGATGCGCGCCATCTTTTTTTCATCCATCGCATTCTCAAGCTCCGCCATCTGTGCGCCGCCCATGCCCGGCATCATGCCAAGCACGCTGGAAAGTCCGCCCATCTTTTTCATCTGGTTCATGGACTCTAAATAATCATCAAAGGAAAACTCTGCTTTCTTGAAGCGCTGCTCCATTTCCTTTGCCTTGTCTGCGTCGATCTGTGCCTCCGCCTTCTCAATGAGCGTCAGCACAT
>CAZERX010000024.1:0-15417 GCA_964515045.1 uncultured Eubacterium sp. | reverse complement strand
TCGCTCCGTTCCAGTCAAAGGAGGTATTTAAGATCGCCTCCGGGAAATCACAGTTCGGCCAGTGATCGGTCCACTGTCTCTGACCCTGGAAACCACCGCAGATCGCATTGTGTCCGACTGCTTCCTCCTCGCAGCCCTCCGGCAGGTTCGGATTGCCCTGATAGAGATCCTCGATGATGACTGCCATCTTTGCCGTGAACTCCCAGTCCTTCTCCTTCTGCTCGTCAGATTTCTTAACGAAGTCAGGGTTCTTATCCCATCCCTGCTTTGCGTATTTCTTGATCCATGCGAGTGCCTTCTGGTACTCATCCTCATTGTAGATATGCTCCTCCATGCGGCGCAGGATCTCAACCTCATCGACAGACTCTACACGCATGCCGAGATACTCCTCAAAGAAGTCGTGATTGATGATGGAGCCGCCGATACCCATACACTGGGAACCGATCTGTAAGTATGACTTATCTCTCATGGTAGCTGCTGCAACAGCGGCACGTCCAAAGCGTAAGAGCTTCTCTGTTACGTCTGCCGGGATCGTAGAATCATCCGCATCCTGTACATCCTTGCCGTAGATACCGAATGCAGGCAGACCCTTCTGTGTATAGGTTGCGAGCACGGATGCCAGATAAACGGCTCCGGGACGCTCCGTTGCATTCAGTCCCCATACACCCTTGATGGTGAGCGGGTTCATATCCATGGTCTCTGCGCCGTAGCACCAGCAGGGTGTTACGGATAAGGTGATGGCAACGCCCTCCTTGCGGAACTTTGCCTCACATGCGGCAGCCTCAGCCACACGTCCGATCGTTGTATCTGCGATGATGACCTTTACCGGCTCACCGTTTGAATAACGTAAATTTTCCTCATATAATTTCTTTACGGCATTTGCCATACCCATTGTCTGGTCTTCCAGAGACTCACGTACCTTTAAGGGTCCGCGTCTGCCGTCAATACAGGGTCTGATTCCAATTACCGGATAATCTCCGATGTATCTGTTCTTTGCCATTTTTTCATATCCTCCTTATGTCCTTGTTATGCTGTTCTGCGCGAAACGGTTCGCGCTATCGATATTCTCATTGTAACTGTTTTTAACTGCCTTTTCTTGTGGAATAATGAAAAAAAATATGACAATAGTCACCTTTTTACAGGTGACTATCCTTGAACGGAAGCTCAGTTGTTCTCCGCAGACGTTTTTCGGTTCGCGCAAGCTCATATAACGCGGCATTCGCAGGCTCCAGACTGCCAAAGGACGTGCGGGCGCAGAGGACGTGCGGGCACTGCCGGAGCTTTTTTTCTGCAAGTGCATAATATCGGTCGTCTGCCGGCTCCATCGCCGGTGAAACGATCACCTCAGACGCGAGTGCACGCGCCACCGGTGCATCAAGGTCATTCTCCGGCAGGATACCGGTCACGAACGGAATTCCCTTTCGCTGCAGGCTGCGGTACAGCTCCCTGCCGCTGCCGCAGCCGCCGATCACAAAGACCTGCGGCTCGCCCTTCGGTGCGGCAAGCTCCAGTCCGTCCGTCACCGCATCGTAGCTGCCCTCCGACAGCTCAAAGAGTGTCCGTACCGTATCCCCGCAAAAGATCTCCTCCGGCGTTCCGTACCGGTACACGGCACCGTCACGGATGCAGAGCAGCCGGTCTGAGATCCGTCGCGCCAGCTCCAGCTCATGCAGCGACAGCAGCACGGCAATATTTTTGCATCTGCATAATTCCTGCAATGCCGACAAAAATTCCGTCTTGTAACGGATATCGAGATACGAGGTCGGCTCATCGAGGATCAGAATGTCCGGCTCCTGCGCGATCGCACGCGCCAGCAGCACACGCTGCTTCTGACCGTCGCTGACCTTTGAAAAAAGCTGCTCCCGCAGTCCGGTCACATGCACGCACTCCATCGCATCGAAAACTGCCGCATGATCGTCCTGTGACAGCAGTCCGAAGCGTCCGGTGTACGGATACCGGCCGCTCTCGACGACCTGCTCACAGCTCAGAAGCTCTGCCTGCAGCCGATCCGTGAGGAGCACCGACATCTGCCGCGCAATGTCTGCACGCCGCATCATCTGCAGGCTGCTCCCATTCAGATAAACCGTTCCGCCCATCGCCGTGAGCTGTCCGGCAATGCTCTTTAACAGGGTCGATTTGCCTGCGCCGTTTGGTCCGATCAGCGTCAGGATCTCCCCCCGTTCCAGAGAAAACGTGACATCACGGACGACCGGTGCCTGTCCATAGCCGACACTCAGTCCGGCTGTAAAAAAATATGACTCTCCCATCGCATTATCCCTCACGTGTTTTTTTTCGTCCTGCCATCACCCAGAGCACGACCGGTGCGCCGAATACCGCCGTCACCGTACTGATCGAAAGCTCTGTCGGTGCAAAGCAGGTGCGCGCGATCAGATCACAGGCAAGACAAAAGATACTGCCGCCGAGAAAGCACGCCGGTATCATAAGGATCGGACGGTTGCTGCGGAACAGGGTTTTCATAAGCTGCGGCACTGCAATTCCGACAAAGGAGATCGGTCCCGCATACGCGACCACACACGCGGACAGGATGCCGGACAGCAGGATGAGCAGCACGCGGAGCAGCCGGATATTGACACCAAGGCTCTGAGCATAGCCCTCGCCGAGCAGATACGCTCCCATCGGCTTTGACAAAAAAAAGACTCCCAGAAATGCCGCCGCCACAACGACTGCCATTACCGGAAGATTCTCCCATGCCATACCGGAAAAGCTGCCGCGCGACCAGTTGTGCAGATTGACGATGTCCGCGTCGTCTGCAAAGGTCACGACAAAGTCCGTGACTGCCGAACAGATATAGCCGATCATCACACCGCAGACAACGAGCATCGACATCTGCGACACCCTGCGCGCAAACAGCAGCACCACTCCGGTCACGAGCATCGCTCCGGCAAACGCAGTCACGATGAGCACCACCGAGCTGATACCGGACGCATTTCCGAGCAGAAACACCATGACGAGCGACACGGTCAGCTTGGCTCCCGACGATATGCCGAGCACGAACGGTCCTGCGATCGGATTGTGAAAAAAGGTCTGCAAAAGATAACCGGACAGCGCCAGTGCGCCGCCCAAAAGCATACCCGCCAGCACACGCGGCAGGCGGATATTTATGATGATCCCATATGACGTATCGCTGACGCTGCCGCCGGTAAAGCACGCGAGCACCTCCCGCGGCGCGACCGGCACACTGCCGATCATAAGCCCCGCGAGAAAGCAGCCCAGCACGCCTGCGGCAAGCAGCGCGAACAGCCATACATTTTTATGCATCTGCATATTTTTTCGTTCCATCAGACGAAAGACTCCTAATAAAAAACTCCTATAAAAAGACTCCTACAAATTCTCTACATCCTGTCTGATCGCACCTGCCATATCCTGCACATACGTTGTCTGTGAGGAAATCTCCTCGGTATTCGCCGCGATGGTCGATACCTTTCCGGTCATTTCATTGATCTGCGTGATCAGACCCGTGATGGATTCCATACTCTCTGAGATCCTCGGCAGGATCTCCTCTGCCTTTTCGTTGTTCTCAGCGATCAGTGCTTTTGTCGAATCGGACAGCGTCCGGATCTCCTCGGCAACGACCGCAAAGCCTCTTCCCTGCTCTCCGGCACGTGCCGCCTCAATGGAAGCATTCAGCGACAGCAGGTTCGTCTGCTCCGCGATACCGGAAATGTTGTCGTTGCTCTGCTTGTATACCTTGATGAAATCTGCCATCGTCTGAACGGATTCATTGAGCTGTGCACACAGTCTTACAATGCTGTCAATCTCCTGTGCCAGCTCCGTCGCCTCGTTTGCGGATGCTTCATTCGCCGTATTAAGCTCGCTGATATTTTCGCTGAGTGTCACAAAGCGCTCCGTCACAGCCTCAAGCTGCTGATTGTGGATCTCCTGCTCTGCCTGCTCCTTCTCACGGATCTGCTCCAGCTCTGCCATCTTTTCCTCGGATAAGCTACGCACATAATGCACACAGTTTTCCGGCACATTGACACCGTTATGGATCGCGCGCGCCATGTCAAGACAGGTCGCATAGCCGCAGGACTCACAGTCTCTGTGCTGCTCATCATGGGTGTCCTTATTCATGCTGGCAAAGATCGCCTGGAGCTGCTGTGCGGACGGCTCCTTCACCTCGACCGCCTTTGCCGTATAATGACGGATGAAGTCCTCCAGACGGAGTCCCGAAAATTCCTTCATCAGATTGTTCAGCCGCTGTGCGGGAGTAAGCTCCTCCGCCCACGGACTCGTATTTTTTGCTTTCTTTCCGAAGCGTCCCTTTTTCTCCGTCTGTGCCTGCTCACGCATCGCAGAAAGCGTCAGCATGACATCGTCCGTATTCCGCTCGTTCTCCGTCGCCGTACCGTAAATACAGCCCTTGCCGCAGTTTAAGATATCGACCATGAACGGAAGCTGCTTATGCGCACGGATGCGTTCTGCATACTCCTTCAGATAATGATATGCCTCGCGCTCGCCCTCGACCTGACGGACGATGACCTCTTTTCCAAGGAAATGCTCGACATTCTCACGCAGTCCGCCGGGCATCGGATACAGGGCACCCTTGCCGTATTCCAGCTCATCCATATACGGCTCGCAGGTCTGATACTCCGTGCCGATCATCTGCATCAGCCGGTCGAAGGTCACGTTGTACTCGACATAACCGCCGCAGTTCGGATCGGTGATCTCTGTCTTTTTCGCAACACACGGGCTTAAGAATGCCAGCGAATCCGTCACGTTCATGTACTTTTTCATATAGATCGCCGTGCACATCATCGGGCTGTGGATCGGTACGAGCCGGTCAATAAGCTCCGGCATATATTTTTCCACATAATTCACGACAGCCGGACAGGGCTGTGAGATACCGCCGAGGAACTGATTTTCCGTTATGTATTTCAGATATCCCCATGTCGTAATGTCTGCTCCGTAGGATACGCTGCAGATATGCGAAACGCCTTTCTTTTTGAGGAATCCTAGCACTCTCTGATATTCCTTCGGGTAATTCGCAAGGAACGCAGGTGCAACGATGACGGAAATCTTTTTGCCCGCTGCAAGATCTGCAAAGAAACGCTCCGTATCATCATAATGCTCTCTCGCGTCGTGCGGACAGGCATGGAAGCAGGCTCCGCACGCGATACACTTGTCCGAGTCAACTGCCACGCGTCCTGCCTCGGTCGCAATGTTCGCCGTCAGCACCGGACATTCACGCACGCATTTATTGCAGCCGGTACACTGGTCATTGGTAAAAATCAATTCCATAAAGTATGCTCCTTATTTTATTTTGTTCACGAATCATAAACGTTCGTTTATCATGTGTTCTTGCTTTATTTTATCATTTTCTAAAATAAAAAACAATCAAAAAGCGCCAAAATAGCAGGTTTTTCGACCTTTTCCAAACAAGTATCAGATCAGCGGATACAAGTACGCGTCCTGCCGCAGCTCACCGTCCAGCATTCCGCGGATATCCGTGATAAAATCGCCCGCTGACATCGGGTGCTGGTACATGTCGTTCGTCGTACACCAGACATTTTTATTTTTGACTGCGCGAAAATCCCGAAGGATCGGACACTTATCCAAAAGGTCTGAAAGACTCTGAAGCTCGCCGTCGATGGTGCTGTTATAGATGAGATAGTCCGCATCCTTTGCTGTTGCATAAAAGTCCTCCATCGTCAGATTGACCGAGGAGCGGCGGCTGTCATCGTCCTTTCCAAGCTCCGAAAAGCAGTACTGTCCGCCTGCGAGTGCGATCATCTGCGGTACATAGTCCGTAGCTTTTCGCACATTGACCGTACCGTTTGACGTGACAAAAAAGAATGCCACCGTCTGACCGGTATCCGCCCGCTCCGAAACCTCCGTGACTGCTGTCTCCTGTGCGGCAAAAAGCTGTTCTGCCTCCGATTCCTTTCCGAGCAGCGCGCCGTAGAATTTCACCCACTCAGCACGTCCGAGCGGATGCTCCTCATAGCTGGAATGATCGATCATCGTCGGGATGCCGAACTCTGCGAGCTTTTCTACGACCTCGGGACTGTGCGAGATCATCATGTTTTCGATCGCGAGTGTACAGCCCTCCGACACGATCAGCTCATAGTCGGGCGCACTGTATTTTCCGGCATACAGCATGTCGCCGCGCTCCATCGCAGCGCGCGCCTCCTCCACATACCAGCCGTCTGCCTGCTGCCCCGAAAAACGGATCGAACCGACACTGTCCAAGGCACAGAACATATCCATGACTGCGGAAGCAACGAGGTACAGACCTTTCTGCGGCTGACGAAGCACGGTCACATCCGCATCCAGTCCGTCCGGAACACTTTTTCCCTCCGGTATAACAAGAAAGCGCGCACCATCTGCCAACGTCGTCAGCATCCGATACCCGCCCTCATAAAGATTCACGGAAAAACCTGTCGCATAAGATAGCTCCATGCTATCTTCAAAAATAAGCGCCGACGCTCCGTCGGACGCTGCCGGTACGGCAGTGTCCGAATGAAACGTGATCGTATAAGTGATCTCATGCGGCTTGCTCATCGCCACGGTATCTCCGATGACCGTAAGCTCCTGATCCAGCGCGCTCACCGGTATCTCAAAGACGGAGTTCCCCTCCGTATTGACCGGCAGATATTTTTCGCCGTCCACGAGCATATAGTCATAGTTCGGGCTGTTCCATGTGACGGTCGCAGTCATCGAACCGTCTGCCACCGTAACGGTCGCAGGTGATCCGATCTCAGCCTTTCCGCTGCCGCCTGCAAACGTCAGCTCCATCGTATATGTTCCGTCTGCGAGCGCCGTCTGCGCTCCGCCGTTTTCCCCCATCGCTTCTACCGGATCCGTCACGGACACCTTATGATCGTACCATGTGCCCTTTGTCCCGATGATGGCAAGGTCGTATTCCTCGCCGATCACCGGTACCGGTATGTCAAAGCCGTAAACCTCCTCGGTGATGCCGTCACTGTATGTGACGCTGTCTGTCGTCGGCTGCAGCCACTCGTCCGCATGGTCGGGTGCGTCCTTCGCCAGTCCGAGGTAGAGATTTACGATGTTTTTTGATTTCAAGGAAACATGGATCACCATTTGACCGTCTGCGACGGTCAGCTCTCCCATTCCTTCATCCGCTTCGTTGACGCAGAACATACCGCTGTCCGTGTGGAACTTTGCAAGATAACTTCCGTCCGAAAGCGCCGGCTCGGACGCTGCTGTTTCATATGCGCTGTCCGATGTCTGACTGCCCCCGCAGCCGACACATGCCGATGCCGCGCATACAAACGCGCATACGAGCGTCAAAAGTTTTGTTGCTGATCGTTTCATGGTGTGCTTCCTCTTTTCCCAGTCCTATCTGATTACTTAAATCAATCCTACTCCATCACTGCTGCCGTGTGTGCCACGTACATCTGGCGGATGCTCTCGATCCGTCCGAGTCCCTCGATCTGCGTATCAACGCTCGCGAAGCTGCCGTCTGCGGTGAACATGGATTTCCATGAATCTGCATCCTCGCCTGCCATGTCATTATTTGCATGATCTCCTGCTACGACCATCAGCGGACGGAGCACAACCTTTGTGTAACCTGCGTCCTTTACTGCTGCGATCACTGCCTCACATGCGGTGTCCTCCGGCTCACCCTCGACCGTTCCGATAAATACGTTCTCATAGCCGAGTGCTGCCATCTGTGCCTGCATCTGGCTGTAGGATACCTTTGCGGTATGTGACGTTCCATGTCCTAAAAATACGAACGCCGTTCCGTCCTCCTTGGCAGCGTCCAGACTGTCATAGCCTGCGGTCTGATATGCAACCTCCGTCACTGCCTCAGCGACTGCCTGCTTGTCCTCGTTGATCACGGTCGCATCGTCTCCGACCTCACCGAGCAGCGGCTCTGCTACCTTAACGCTCTCGAACTTATCCTTGTAGCTATCCAGTGCAGCTACCATCTCGTCATACTCGGCACCCTGCATCAGATGTGTCGGCTGTACGATCAGATTTTTTACACCGTTTGATACTGCGCGCTCCAATGCCTGATCCATATTGTCAATGCACTCGCCGTCACGCGCCTGCACATGGTTGATGATGATCTGTGCGGTGAATGCACGGCGTACTGACCAGTCGGGATATGCGGCTGCGAGCGCATCCTCAATACCCTTGATGTCTGCCACGCGGCTGTCATTAAAGGATGTACCAAAGCTCACGACCAGAATCTCATTCTCTCCGATCTCGTCCGCATTGCGCGCATCATCTGCCGATGCATCGCCGGTATCCCTGCCGAAATAATCCGGATCTGCATTCTCGCCCTCGACCTTTTCCTTGTCCTCGTCGCTCAGCGCGTCCCATGCTTCCTTTGCTTCCTTGCACTGCTTGTCCGTGTCATCCGTGCGCTCCTGCACGTAGATCGCGTCGATCATTGCTGCGACATCATCCGGTGTCTTTTTCGCGCCGCATCCGGTCATTGTCATGGCTGCCGCCATCGCAAGTGCTGTGATCACTACTGTTTTTCTTTTCATTTTTCTGTCCTCCCAGAGTGTGTTTTTCCAGATGCACAAGCCTGTTTCTGCACGACAAAAAGAATCTCGCTCGCGAGATTCTCCGCCTGCGACGGGTCGCTTTAGCGACACAATTCTGCTTCGCCGCAGTGCGATCCTGCGCAGAGTGCATTTATGTGTTGGGGAATTTCAACGAAATTTTCCAGCACATAAATGAAACCCTTTGCCGGTTAGGTAAAGGGTCTGCACTCTAAGAACACCGAAAAATGTATGGTTCATTCTGCGGGATTCACGTACAACCAGTTACTCGTGGTCTGAAATAAAATATTTCTGTACAGCCTTCAGGCAGGTCTCCCGACTCATAGATCCACATATACTGCCATCTTCCCGGTTTCCCAGTGATCTAGCGGCAGCTACTCCCTAATTACGGTGACGAGTTCGCACAGGACTTGCACCTGTTTCCCTTTTCACCGGAACCGGTCTTTTTTTCATATACGACCGTTCCGACACCTGAGTGCTCTGTATGAAATTCAGCTTATTCTATCACAACTGTTTTTCAGATGCAACCGAAAAATGAGATTCTCACATTTTTTTGTGCTACTCCTCCTGCAGCGCGACCACCATCGACAGATGATTCCGATCATCATAGGCGTACCGGACATGATCCGTGAGCTGTCGGACGAGCAGCATCGAAAGGACATCCTCATCCTCGGTATTGAAGGGGTCGTAGCTCTCCCCTGCGTAGGTAAGGCGCAGCTTGAGCTGGCGGTCTGCCTCGAAATAGCCGATCTCGATCATAATATCCTGCGAATGCCGGAGGATATTATGCAGCACCAGTTCCTCGATGACCAGCTCGATATTGTTGACCTGCTGTCTGTCCAGATGGTGTCTTTCGCCAAACTGCTCGATCTCGGCATTCATCCGATAGAGATCGAAATCAACCGAATGGATCTCATACGACATCGTTTTCAGCCGCTTGATAAAGGCGCGCGTTTTCTCACGCTGCGGATGGAAAAAGATCTGCTCCGGTGTACCGTCCTCATAGACCGTACCCTCATCCATATAAAATACACGGTTTGCGATCTCCCGCGAAAAATCCATGTCATGGGATACGATCATCATCGTCAGCCCCTGCGCTGCCAGTCCGCGGATGACCGCCTGCACTTCTCCGACCATCGTCGGGTCGAGCGCCGAGGTCGGCTCGTCAAAAAGCAGGATCTCCGGACGCATGGCAAGACACCGAGCGATCGCGACACGCTGCTTTTGTCCGCCGGACAGCTCGTCCGGATAGGCATACAGCTTTTCACCCAGTCCGACCATTTTTAAGTAACGGACTCCTTCCTCAAATGCCTTCTGCCTGCTGATACCCAAAAGATCCATCGGTCCCATCATTACGTTTTCGATCACCATTTTATGTGCGAACAGATTAAAGGATTGGAACACCATGCCGATCCGCCGCCGGATCAGCCGGATGTCCGTCTGCGGATCCAGCAGATCCGTTCCGTCGATCAGGATCTGCCCCTCCGTCGGCTGCTCCAGCAGATTGATACAGCGGAGAAAGGTGCTCTTTCCCGTGCCGGACGGCCCGATGATGGAGATCACATCCCCCCGATCGATGCTGACGCTGATATCCTTTAACGTTGTTTCGCCGTCATAGCTTTTTGTCAGATTTTTAATCGTTATCACCGGTCTGTACTCCTTTGATCTTTCTTGGTCTGCGCTTCGGATCCAGCCGCAGGGCGACGCGCTGTAATACGGCGATGAACAGGTACGCGATCAGAAAATATGCGGCTGCCGTTACGATCAGCGGGAAAAATGCTTCGTAGGTACGGCTTCGGATCATGTCACCCGCCTTGGTCAGATCCTCGACCGTGATGTAGCCGATGATCGACGTTTCCTTTATCATATTGGCGACAGCTCCCTCATACTGCGTGAACATCTGCTGCGTCGCCTGCGGCAGGATGATCTTCCAGAAGATCTGCATATCGTCATAGCCCATCGCTGCTGCTGCCTCGATCTGTCCTGCATCCACAGAGGCAACTCCGCTGTTCAAGAGTCCTGCCACCGTGTTTGCAAAATAAAGCGTAAAGCCGATGATTCCGACCCATACCGCCGGTATATGGATACCGCGGAACAGGACATAATACAGCACCATCAAAAGAACGACGAGCGGAAGTCCGTCGAAAAAGGTGCTGACCGCCTGCGCACTCCGTCGGATCAGCGGCTTCTCACTGCGCAGCGCAAAGCTCGCCGCAAAGCCGAGCAGTGTACCAAATATCAGTGATGCAACAGAGATCCGAAGCGTGACGAGCAGACCGTCCCACAGCATTTTCCAGCGGTTTTCCCGAACGAAGGTGCGGTAAAAGCTGTCGCCGATCCCGTCAAAAAATCCGTTTTTTTCCTCTGCATCTGTGGCTACGACCGCTACCACACGGCACGAATATTCTACGTCCGTAAAGCCGACCTCCTCCTGCCGCTCCGGCGTAACGGAAATACAGCCGATCGCGAGATCCATCTTTCCTTCCGTGACCGCAGGCATGAACGCAGATGCCTCTGCAACGTGGAACTCTGCTTCATAACCCAGCCGATCCGCGATACGGCGCACCAGCGCAACCTCATAACCTGTCGGCTCGCCGTTTTCCACATAACAGAACGGCTCGGCATCGCCGCAGAGGATGACGTTCAGCGTATCTTTTCCGGCATCTGCATCCATATCCGTATCCGCAGCCGCATCGTCCGCCGGTGTATCCGTTTTTTCGACCCACTCCTGCTCTAAGGCTTCGAGCACGCCCTCATCGGCAAGCTCCGCCAGCGCGGCATTGATCTCCTGCTGCAGCGCCGTATTGTCCTTATTCAGCATGAATACATACTCGGAGCGCAGCAGCTCGTCCGGCAGATACCGGAGTCCGTCGGTCTCCTCCACATGGCGGCGCGCCAGCGGCTCCTCTGCGATATATGCGGCTGCCCTGCCGTTTTTGACTGCCAGCATACAGTCGATGTAGCTCGGATAATACTGCACGGTCGCCTTCGGAAAAAGTGCCTGTATCGTTGCATCATCCGAGGTGCCGTCCAGCATTGCGATCACCTGTCCATCCAGCTCACGGATATCCGTATATAAAGTTCCCGATGCGTCTGTCGCCTGCTGCCCTGCACAGCCTGCCGACAGTACTGCCGACAGCATGATAAACAGCAGGCAGACATATTTTTTTATACTGATCTTATGTAAATGCTCCATCGTGTCTCTGTTTCCCCTTTCCTGCCCCTTATCATAACACAAGCCCGCAATTACGAAAAGTAGTTGCGGGCCTGCGGCACATAATTTTTTTAATTTTATCCCTGCTGCATTGGTTACATGGAGCTATTTTGCATCGGGGCAGTCTACGATGACTCCGTCCTCATCCCAGAGGTCATGCCAGTCGTTTGCTCCCTCCCATAAGAATACCTGTCCCTTGACCAGACGGTTATTCTTTTCTAACGTCGCGATCTTTGCCATTTCCTCATCGGTCAACGGATCGCCGTCACAGGTGCTGTTGATGTTGCTCTCGTACTCCATCTCATGGATCGAGAACGGGATCGGGATCTGTCCGCGCTGTACTGCCCATTTCAGTGAGATCACTGCGGGATGGCAGCCATGCGCCTTTGCGATCTCCTGCATTTCGGGAGTCTGCATATCCGCGATATCCTCCGGCATCATGTCACGCTCCGGTCTCTGCGGAGAACCAAGCGGCATAAAGCCGACCGGCTGGATGCCGTGTGCAACGAGATAATCGAAAAGCTCCTGCTGCTGGAAGCACGGATGAAGCTCCATCTCACACATTGCAGGCTTGATCCGGCATAACGGAAGCACTGCCTCTAATTTCGGGATGGTCATATTGGACATTCCGATCTCTTTTACCAGACCCATATCCACCAGACGCTCCATCTGCCGCCATGTCGCCATGAAGCGCTCCACAGAGAACGGCTTAGAATCCGGATTTCTGGAATCCACGTCACATCCCGGTGCATGATAGTTCGGGAACGGCCAGTGAACGAAATACATATCCACATAGTCTAACTGCAGATCCTTTAAGCTCTTTGCGAGTGCGAGCAGCACATCGCCCTGTCCGTGCATGTCATTCCACACCTTTGTCATAATGTAGAGATCCTCGCGCTTGCACAGTCCGTCCGCGAACGCACGGCGGAATACCTCTCCGATCTGATCCTCGTTGCCGTAGCACGCCGCACAGTCAAACATGCGGTAGCCGGACTTGATCGCTCCGTACACGGCATTGCTGACCTGATCTGCGGTAAAACGGTCAGAGCCGAAGGTTCCCATTCCCATGCAGGGAACTTCCCTGCCGCTGCTCAGTCTGATTTTCGGCACATTTGCCGGATTTACTGCTGTCATTGTTAAATCCTCCTTTTTTATATAAGTTTTTTAATTTCTATCTGATCGAAAAGAGCCTTCATATCGTCCATTTCAAAATATCCGGTCTCCTCCCGCATCGCACTTGCTGCCGAGGTCGCTGATGCAAAACGCAGTGCCTCCTCATCGGTCATGCCGCGCTCATATCCTACCGCAAAGCCCGCCGTCATGCAGTCTCCGCAGCCAACGGTATTGACCGCGTCAATCTTCGGCACGATCGCCTGATAGACACCGGCATCCACAAACATGAGCGAGCCTTCCGCGCCCAGTGAGATCACGACGCGTCCGATGCCGCTTTTCTGCAGCGCGATCCCCGCTTCGATCAGCTCCTCGCGGTCACTGATCTTTTTTCCTGTGAGCAGCCGGATCTCGTCTATGTTCGGCTTTATCATATCCGGCTGTGCCTTTACAACCTCCGTCAGAAGCGCACCGCTCGTGTCCACGATGATCTTTTTGCCGGCGCGCTTTGCCATCGAAACAAGCCTCGGATACATATCCGTACCCACGCCCTTCGGCACACTGCCGGACATTGCGACAACGTCACATTTCTCAAGGAGCGCTCCGAATTTCAGATCAAACGCACGCTGCTCGGCTTCGTCTACGACGACACCCGGCTCCAAAAACTCCGTCTGCGTTTTATTTACGGTATCATAAATATTGATGCAGGAACGGCTCTCGCCCTTGACCTGTACAAAATCCGTCTGTACGCCCTGCGCTTCCACGGCTTCGGTGATATACGCACCCGCGTGTCCGCCGACAAAGCCGGTCGCCAGCACCTTAGCACCTGCGATGGTCGCGGTCTTTGACACGTTCAGCCCCTTGCCGCCTGCCACATACGCGCATTCCTTTACGCGGTTGACCTCTCCGGTCTGATAATTTTCTACCACATACCGCTTGTCGATCGCGGCATTTAATGTCACTGTCAGTATCATGGTCTACGCCTCGCTGTCGATCAGGATCTTGCCCTTGACGGCTCCCGCTGTCAGGAATTTTTCAAACGCGGTGTCGATCTTACTTAATCCAATCTTTTCAAAGATAAAGGAATCGTCAAATTTCAGCTCGCCGGTTCCGAAGTAATGTGCGACCAGCTCCCACTCGTGTCCGGGGAACGGTGCGGAATAGCTCATCCATGAGCCGGTCAGCTTGAACTCCTTGCGGTTCATCTGCTCCCACTCGCTGACGGTGAAGGATAATTCCTTCGTCGGTGTTCCGATAAAGCACACCTCCGCTTTGTTCGCGGCAAGTGCGAATGCCATTTTCATCGTGATGACATTGCCCGCAGTTTCAAATACATAGTCAAAGCCGCGTCCGTCCGTCATTGCCAGTGCTTCCTCCATGAAATCCGGCTTTAACGTATTGATGCCTGCCGTCGCGCCGAGCCGCATACCAAGCTCCAGACGCTCATCTACGATGTCAAACACAACGACCTTTTTTGCTCCAAATATTTTCGCCCACTGCATCGTCATCATGCCGATCGTGCCGCCGCCTAAAATGGCTACCGTTCTGCCGCCCTTGTAATCCGTGCGCTCCAGTCCGTGCAGTGCAACGGTCGCAGGCTCAAAAAACGCGCCCTTTTCAAAGCTGACGGAATCATCGAATTTCACGGCGTTTGCCTCCGGTACGCATACATACTCAGCGTAGCTGCCGAACGAATGTGAGCCGATGAAATCATAATGCTTGCACAGAGAATAATTTCCCTTCTGGCAGTCCTCACACTTCATGCACGGAACGAGCGGGATGCCTGCGACACGGTCGCCTGCCTGCACACTCGTCACGCCCTCGCCGACCGCCTCTACCGTGCCGGAAAACTCATGTCCGAGCACGATCGGTGTGTAATGTGCCGTTCCCTCGTTGACACGCGGCAGATCTGAGCCGCAGATGCCGGTATATTTAACCTTTACGAGCACCTGTCCCGCCGCAGGGGTCGGCTTTTCGATCTCCTCATAACGAATGTCCTTTACACCGTGTACAACGCCTGCTTTCATCTTCATTTTTTCTCCCTCTTTCTTTATGCTTTCTTTGTGATATATCGTTCGCTTAACCAAACACCGGTGTCAGTGCGTCCACCAGCGCAAGGTATTTTTCCATAGATCTCTGGTACTGTGCGTGTGCCTCCATATCCGGCTCCTGCACGCGCGTGATCGTTATCGTTTCCTGCACAGCCTCCTCAAAGCCTGCATACACGCCGGTTCCGACACCTGCGAGGATCGCCGCTCCGAGCGTCGTCGCCGTATCCGAGGTCGGCACGCGGATCGTCTTTCCGGTCACGTCTGCCTTGATCTGCGTCCACAGACGGCTGTTGCTCGCACCGCCCATCGCTACCAGCTCACCGACTGATACACCCGCTTCTGCCGCGACGCGCAGATTGTGCTCTAACGAATACGCCACGCCCTCTAACGTTGCGCGCACGAGATGCCCCTTGGTCTTGTCAAAGCCGAGTCCGTAATACACGCCCTTTGCATCCGGATTCCAGATCGGTGAACGCTCACCCGCCATATACGGAAGGAATATCACGCCGTCACTGCCTGCCGCGACCGGCTCTGCGAGTGC
>CAZERX010000023.1:0-15476 GCA_964515045.1 uncultured Eubacterium sp. | reverse complement strand
CGTTTCTCTTTCGGAGAAACTCGTGTCGACGCACTCAACAGGCTAAAGCCCATACATAAAAGCATGTGCCGCGGCACATGCTTTTTTTGCGTTACGGATCAGACGTTGTAGATGTCTGCCTTATATGCATCCATATGTTCTCTCATCCAACGGATGGTCTCTGCGATACCCTCCGCGAAGGTGTAGCGCTGCTGCCAGTCCGTCAGCGCATGTATCTTGGCATTTGCGCCGAGCAGACGGTTGACCTCACTTTTTTCCGGACGGAGCCGCTGTTCATCACAGACGATCCTTGCATTCGGATTGATCTGTGCGATGATCTCCTGCGCCAGCTCTCCGATCGAGATCTCCTGCTGTGTCGCGATATTGATCTCCTCTCCGATCGTCCGGTCGGACTCTGCGATCGCGATAAAGCCCGCTGCCGTGTCCTTGACATAATTAAAATCTCTGGTCGGCGTGAGTGAACCGAGCTTGATCTCCTCTTTTCCGGCGAGCAACTGTGAAATGATGGTCGGGATCACGGCGCGTGCAGACTGTCTGGGGCCAAAGGTGTTGAACGGACGCACGATGGATACCGGCAGTCCGAAGCTGCGGTAAAAGCTCTCCGCAAGGCGGTCTGCACCGATCTTGGTCGCAGAATACGGCGACTGACCCTGATACGGATGTTTTTCGTCGATCGGTACATACTGCGCCGTTCCGTACACCTCAGAGGTAGAGGTCACCATGATGCGCTCCGTACCGAGATCCCGCGCCGCCTGCAGAACATTCAGTGTTCCCTTGATATTCGTATCCACATAAGAATCCGGCGAATGATAGCTGAACGGGATCGCGATCAGCGCCGCCAGATGGAACACGCCGTCTACGCCCTTCATCGCTTCGCGCACACCGTTCGGGTCACGGATGTCTCCGGTAAATACCTCGATCGCGTCCAGCTTTTCCTTCGGGAGCGTGTCCAGCCAGCCCCACGTATTGAACGAATTGTAGTAGGCAAATGCCTTTACGTCATAGCCTTTTTCCAACAGACTTTCCGTCAGATGGCTTCCGATAAAGCCGTCTGCACCAGTAACTAATACTTTTTTCATAAAATCCTCCCTGATCGTTTATTTTTCTATGTTAAGCTCCCGCAGCAGCGTTTCTGCCACTGCAAGATCCATCGCATCGTCAATGTCCACCGAGCGTTCCTTCGGCATGACATAGGCATAGGTGCCCGCGTGGTACAATTCCTGCTCACCCTGCATCACACACGGACACTGCCGCATGTAGACCGCGCCATTGATCCGGTAATACGTCGGCAGGCTCTGCCGTCCGATGTTTGCAGTCTGCGCGAGAAAACCGTCCATACTGCCGTCTGGCGGCAGAGTATTACTCCAAAGCGGCGAATGATCCATTTCACAAACGGAAACAATCGCCTTTGCCTGCCGCTCCTGCATGAGCCGGTACGCATCACGGATATCATCTGCCGTGCGGAGCGGCGAGGTCGGCTGCAGCAGTGTCACCATGTCAAACTGCTGTCCCTGCGCAGCATAACCGCTCAGCACCCAACGGACAACATCCCAACTGCCCGCGAGATCTCCCGCGAGTGTTTCATCGCGCAGAAACGGCACATCCGCGCCATACTCACGTGCGATACACGCATACTGCTCACTGTCCGTTGACACATGGATACAGTCAAACAGCCCGCTGTCCTGCGCTGCCCGAACCGTATAGGCGAGCAGCGGCGTTCCTGCCAACGGTCTGATGTTTTTATCCTTTAATCCCTTTGACCCGCTGCGGGCAGGGATGATCGCGATCGCTTTCATAGTCTCACTCCCCATGTTTTTCATAAAAACGTTTTTTTAGATCGATCGGCGTTTTCAGACGCTCTGCCAGTATTTCCGTGATGCGGTATGAGGTCTGTCCGTCACCGTAGGGATTTTCGTAATCCCAGTCTCCGCGCCGGATCCGTTCATGCATCGTCTGTGCAGCTTCCATCGCTTTTAGGATCGACGCACGCTCCGGCTCGCAGCCGATGATGCTCTCCGCCATGAGCCTGCCCTGCTGCCGGTCGCCGATGTTCACGGTCGGCACGTGCAGTGCGGGTGCTTCGATGATGCCGCTCGATGAATTTCCGAGCACGAACTGTGCATATTTCACGGCAGAAAGGTATCGCTTCATACCGAGCGACGCGACCAGCTTCATATTTTCACATTCCGCTGCCGCCTGCTCTAACATGGCGTTCACCGCCCTACCGCCTGCATCCGCATTCGCCTTGGTAATGAGAAAAAAGAGGTCATCCCGCGCTTTCATTGCATCAAGCAGCTCCTCTGCCTGCGCCCGCGCCGTGTCCTGCTCCAGCGTCACCGGATGGAAGGTCACGACCGCATACGCCTGCCGTGCCGGAAAATCTGCGTCTGCCGCAAGCTCCTCCCGCGTGAGCAGCGGCTCATGCAGAATATTTTCCACGCCGAGCGCGCCGACATTATAGACACGCTCCGGCTCCTCACCCATCTGTATGATCCTGCGCCGGTATTCCTCCGCTGCCGGAAAATGCAGGTAACTCAGCTTCGTCAGCGCATGCCGCACGCTATCATCCACCGCGCCCTGCGTCAGCTCGCCGCCATGCAGATGTGCGATCGGGATCGCCGCATTCATCGCGGCGGCTGCGATCGCGAGCATTTCTGTCCGGTCTCCTAAGATCACGAGCATATCCGGCTGCATTTCCTTAAAATATGCGCCAAAGCCGCACAGTGCGTTCGCCATCATCCGGCTCACTGCACAGCCGTCATCTCCGGTTTCCATGATCGGGATCTTTCGCGTGATCGAAAATCCGTCTGCTTCGATCTCCTCACAGGTATAGCCGAATGCCGGATCCAGATGCGTGCCTGTCACAACGAGCTGTAATTCAAAGCGCTGATCGCCGCGCAGTCGCGACAGAAGCGGCTTTAATAGTCCATACTCTGCGCGGGTTGCCGTCACCACACATATTTTTTTCATTGTTGTTCTCCTGCCTGTGTAAATATATCCTGCGAGATTGGCTCATCCTCCCGATAATCCCGATCTGCACGCTTTCCCAGCACATCAAACCAGCGCATCGGAGAGATTCCGTTTGCCGGTCGCTTGACGGATAGATTTTCCTCTCCGAGCACTTCTCCGCGGCTGATATTGCGTGTCGCAACGATGCTTTTCCGCGCGACGGAGCGATTGGCGCGCTCCGATGCCGACACCTGCTTTTCCGATGTTCCGAGCGCCTGCTCGATGTTCCGCACAGCGGTCACCATTGCCCGCAGTCCGTCCGGCGTGAGGCTTGCCCGATGATCCGGCCCCTCCATCGTCTGATCCAGTGTGAAGTGCTTTTCGATCACGGTCGCGCCGAGCGCCGCCGCCGCTATCGGTACTTCTATGCCGAGCGTATGATCCGAATAGCCGACCGGCAGCGAAAATTGCTGTCGCAGGCTTTCCATTGCCCGCAGATTTACGTCTGCCATCGGTGTCGGATACTGTGTATTGCAGTGCAGCAGTGTGATGTTTCCCGCACCCTCCTTCCGCAGCCAGTGCAGTGCCTGTGCGATCTCGTCCGTTTCACACATGCCGGTGGACATCACGATGTCACGGTGTGTATGGGCGATGCGGATCAGATACGGCAGGTTGGTGATCTCACCGGACGGCAGCTTCCAGAAGTCCATTCCAAGCTCCTCAAGGAAGTCGATGCTGTCCATATCGAACGGAGTGGATAGAAAACCGATGCCCTGCGCCCTACAGTATGCCTGCAGCTCGCGGAAATCGTCCTTCGAGAGTGCGAGCTTTTGCAGCATTTCCAGTTGGCTTTCTCCCGCGCCGGTCGTTTCTTTCTGATATGCGGCTTTTTCGGCATACCTTGATACGAGCTTTTCGGGCTGGAAGGTTTGAAATTTGATGTAGTCGGCTCCTGCGGCTTTTGCCTGCACGACCATCTGCCGTGCCAGCCGCAGGCTGCCGTTATGATTTACGCCTGCTTCGGCGATGATTTTGATGCTCATATGGTGCTCCTTTTTGTTTCTGTTACGGCTTGAGTCATGTGGACACTTGCGTATTTGACCGCCCAGTCGCTCATGCACACCGCATTCCTGCATCTGCTCCGTTGTGCCGCTGTGTCTCGCTGTCCCTTCAGCCCCGACTCGATGTGTCCTTCGCACACATAGTCTGGGGCTTCCAGCTACAACTCCGATACTTCTGTTTTTGCGCTCGCACGGACGCGGCACAAAAGTCGCATCTGCATGGAATACGGCTGTGCGATGAGCTGGCGAATGGTCAGCCAAGCTCTGTGTGCCGTTATCTCACAGTATACGTTGCTCACACATTGTTCCCATCAATAACGTAGTCAGGGAATGTGAAGTGCATGAGCAACCGGAAGCACACAGCGTAAGCCGTCAAAACGTCGGCGACGCGCAGCAGCGACTTTTGCCCGTCCGAGCAAGCCACTTCCGGTGAGGAATACTTTTCGCTAGTCTGGCTCGACGAGGGCAAGGGCAACGGAGCAGGTGCGCGTCGTCCGATGTCAGACGGCGTACACAGCCAAAAGTCCGCCGCCGACACATGTACTCACATGACCCAGACCGTAATCGAAACGATAGCGACTGAACCGAATATCACATACTCAGGGCGTGGCGTGCATGAGCGACCGGCTGTCTGCCATCGAATCACCGCACCCGCGCAGGCACTCCGACCACCGTACATCCGTCGGGCAGATCTCGGATCACGACGCTGCCGGCACCGGTCGTGACATGTGCTCCAATCGCAATGCCCTGTATGACACGCGTTCCCATTCCGAGCGAGCTTGCACTTCCGACCGTCACATTTCCGGCAAGACGCACATCCGGCGCAAGTGTCACAAAATCGCCCAACACACCGTCATGGCAGACGACCGCTCCGATATTCAGAAACGCAAAATCCCCGATGCGCGTGTTTACCGACACACGACAGTCCATAGAAACGATCGCGCCCTGTCCGATCCTCGCATCGTCACAGATCCTCGTATCGCCAAGGATGATCGGCGGAAACCGCAGCGCAGGATTTTCCATGAGCCTTCGTGCGATCTTTTCACGCAAAAGCGGCTCTCCGACGCAGACCGCCACATTCGTTTCCTGCGTGCGGTCAAGCAGATATTCATCTGTTCCAAGATACGGACAGACACAACCACCGACCATGACATCCCCTGCCGCGTCCGACACATCCACATAACCTGCGACCTCCCATGTGTCCGCCTGTCTGTTCAATTCCTGTATCTGCCAGAGCAGCTCACGCATACAGCCGCCCGCTCCGGCTAAGATCAAAGTCTTTTTCATCACAGTCCTCACGTCTCCACTTTTAGGTTCAGCTTTGCTTCCATGCGGTGCATTTCCTCAAATTCGCCCATGTCAAGGAAGGATTCCTCACTGATCGGATACATGCCGACCTTCCGTCCCTGCGCCAGCAGTGCATCCGAAAGATCTGTCATATGATAAAAGGTATCCTCCGGTATCTCGTCCAAAAGCTGCGGGCTGAGAATATACATGCCGGTATTGACAAAGTACGACAGACGCGGCTTTTCCTCCATTGAGAGCACGGCTCCGTTTTCGCTCGGATGGATCACACCGTAAGGCACAACGATATTTTTCAGCGCCGTAACGATGGTCAGCTCATTGCCGGAACGCATATGGTATCCGTACAGATCCTCATAATCCGCGTCGATCAGGATATCGCAGTTTGTCACGATGATCGGGCAGGAAAACTGCTGTCCGATCAGCCGCAGACTGCCCGCGGTTCCGAGCGGCTGATCCTCCTCCACATAAGAAATGGTGTAATCGTGTGAATTTTCAGAAAAATAGGATTTTATCATATTTTTTCTATAATTCACAGTCGCCCAGAAGTCCTGCGCGCCATAGCCGCGAAAACGGTCGATGATGCGCTCCATGATCGGGATATCACCGATCGGAATGAGCGGCTTCGGCAGGATCTTGGTGTACGGATACAGCCGCGTGCCCTTGCCGCCCGCCATAATAACGACCGGTATGCCACGCAGACCGTCTCCGTGCCCGATCGCCGCAGTCTCCTCTTTTTCCCGAAAAACAATATCCGTGATACAGCCCTTGGCAGACACGACCGGAAGCGCCGTGATGGAATATTTTTTCATATATTCCTGCGCCATGCGGATGTCCCTGCGGTAGATCAGATGCGGCTGTGTATTCATAAACCGGCTGACGGTTGCCTGCAGATCGCCGCTTTTTATGAGCCAGCGGCGGATATCTCCATCCGTTATGACACCAACCAGCTTCTGTGCTTCGTCTACGACAAACAAAATTCCCCTCGCGTTACGGTCGATGCGCTGCATCGCTTCTACAACCGTACCGTCAGGGGATATGATAAGTGTCACCAGTTGTTCTGTTTTCATAAAGCTACCTCCATGTATACTCCGCGCTTCCCATGCACTGCGCGGACTCTCCCATCGCCGCCGGTCAGATCACCGGCGACCCTATAATCCATATATCGGTATTTGTGGAAAAAATTTAAGACATGTTCCGCAATCCTCTTGTCGCGGCAGGGCAGCCTCCTAATCTCTGCGTCCCAGCTTTACGGCAAGCTCACCGAGCTTTCGCAGGCGGTGATTGACACCCGACTTTCCGATCGGCGGGTCACACAGCCTTCCAAGCTCTGCGAGCGGGCTATCGGGATATTCCAGACGGATCTGTGCCATCTCGCGCAGCGCCGGCGGCAGCTCGTCCAGCCCTATTTTTGCCTGTATGTAACGGATATCCTCCGCCTGTCTGCATGCCGCTCCGACTACTTTATTGATGTTTGCCGTTTCACAGTTAACGATACGGTTGACAGAGCCTCGCATTTCCTTTAGGATCCGCACATTTTCCAGATTCATCAGCGCAATATGCGCGCCCATGATATTGAGCGCATCGACGATCTGCGCGCCCTCCTTGAGATAGACGATATAATATTTTTTTCGCAGAACGATCTTTGCGTCCAGCTCAAATGATGCCAAAAGCGACTTTAACTGCTCTGCTTTTTCGCCATCCGGACAGACGATCTCGAAGTGATAGGATTTTTCGGGATCGCTGATGGAGCCGGATGCCAGAAACGCTCCCCGCAGGAACGCGCGCCTGCAGCAGCTCCGCTCGGTCAGCCGTTCGACGGATGCTTCCTTCAGCTCTGCCGTATGCGCACGAAGCTCCTGCTCCGTACATGCGCCGCAGAGCTTTTTTTCCAGCCTCATCCGCGTTTCCTCAGAATGCGTATGCTCCGCTGAAAAAAGCAGGATCGCCGCCAGCTCTGCCTGCTGGCAATGGCGCTTGCTGTCTGTGATCTTACTCAGTTCTGCCTTTACCTCACCGGAAAATGACATTCGTTCACCTGTCCGTTTCGGACTTCCTTTCCCTGTCGCTGCCTTTGACTACTCTTTACGGACATCGCGGTGCTCGATCCGCAGTCCGTAATTGTCCTGTGCACCCAGCCGCTCATGCAGTCCTTGTGCCACCGTGACCGAGCGGTGCTTGCCGCCGGTACAGCCGATCGCGATCACGAGCTGATTTTTCCCCTCACTGATATAGTTCGGGATGAGGAATTTGATCATATCCTCCAGCCGGTCTAAAAATTCGTGGTACTGCTCGCTCGCCATGACATAATCCCGTATCGGCTGATCCAGTCCGGTCATCTGCCGCAGCTCCTCCACATAATAGGGATTCGGCAAAAAACGCACATCAAACACGAGGTCTGCATCAGTCGGTATGCCGTATTTGAAGCCGAACGAGAGCACAGTGATATAGAGATTTTTGTAGGTCTGGTTCTCGACGAACATTTTCTTTAGTTCTGCCTGCAGCTCGCGTGTCAGCAGTTGGCTGGTGTCTAATATGTAATCTGCCCGCCGTTTGAGCGGCTGCATACGGTCACGCTCCAGACGGATCGCCTTATCGACCCTGCCGCCCTCTGCGAGCGGATGGCTGCGTCTGGTTTCCTTATAGCGTTTGATGATGACCGCGTCCTCGCTCTCTAAAAAGAGCATCTCGAAGCTCTTGCCGCGTTCCTGCAGGCGGTCTAAGACTGCGGTCAGGTCGCCGATGTTCTGTCCGCTGCGGATATCGACGTTGATCGCGAATTTATCCAGCTCCGGATCGTTTTCGGCTAACTCTACAAAATTTTCTACGAGTGAGATTGGGAGATTGCCGACGCAGTAGTAGCCCATGTCCTCGATCATCTTTAGTGCCGTGCTCTTGCCCGAGCCGGACATTCCCGTTAAAATGACACATCGCATATGCGCGACTCCTTTCTGTGTGGTTGTTGTACATCGTGCTCCCAGTGAGTCATTTCCCTTACGCCACCAAGCATCGGACAGCTCTCGTTCCTGCCTCCGCTACATAGTTGTTCTCCCAGCAGTCACTCCGTTGCACCGCTGTGTCTCGCTGTCCCTCCAGCCCCGACTCGATGTGTCCTTCGCACACATAGTCTGGGGCTTCCAGTTATGACTATGGAACTTCTGTCTTTGCGCTCGCACGGACGCGGCGCAAAAGTCGTGCCTGCTTGGGAGCACCACTGCGCGGCGCGATCAGAACGTAAGCCGACAGAGCACCGGCGGCTTACAGCAGCGACTTTTGCCCGACCGAGCAAGCCACCTCCGGCGAGGAGGACGAAACGCCAGTCTGGCGCGACGAGGGCAAGGGCAACGGAGCTGATGTCAGCCATCCGGTGGCTGTCGGCGTGCACTTAGACACACCTAGAAGCCCAGCAGCCGCACCTCCGGTTCCAGCGTGACCCCGCTCTGCGCTTTCACGCGCGCAGACACCTCACACATCAGCTCATAGATCTGCGCCGCGGTCGCATTGCCGCGGTTGATCACAAAGCCGCAGTGCTTTTCGGACACCTGCGCATCCCCGATACGAAAGCCCCGCAGACCCGCATCCTCGATCAGCTTGCCTGCAAAATATCCCTCCGGACGCTTAAAGGTACTGCCTGCGCTCGGATATTCAAGCGGCTGTTTTTCCGTGCGCTTCGCCTTCAGCTCATCCATGCGCGCACGGATGGCAGACTCCGAACCCTTCGTAAGTCCGATGCGAACCTCTAAAACCAGCTCCTGCTCATCCATCATCCGGCTGTGGCGGTAAGAGAGATCCAATTCCTCCGCCGGACGCTCTAAGATCACACCCTCGCGCGTGAGCACGCGCACCGCCAGCAGGATATCCTTCATTTCCCCGCCGTATGCGCCGGCGTTCATCACAGCCGCACCACCGATCGAGCCGGGGATGCCTGCCGCAAATTCCATGCCGGAAAGACCATTTCGCGCCGCAAAAGCGGCAGCCTCCGACAGCAGCGTGCCTGCGCCCGCTTCCAAAACATGTTCACCGATCAGACGGATACCTGCCGCCGCCCTGCCGATCTCCAGTACAACCCCGCGCAGTCCTGCATCCGCCACCAAAAGATTACTGCCGTTTCCGATCACTGTCAGCGGAACATCCGCCTGCCTGCATAGCTGCACCACAGTCGGTATCTCCTCCAGAGCGGGCGTAACGAGATATTCCGCAGGACCGCCGACGCGGAACGTCGTGTGACGGCTGAGCGGCTCCTCACGCCGGATCTGCTCCGGCGACAGCAATGCACTTAATTCCTGCTCAAATCGTTGTCTGTCCATCATTTATGCCTCTTTTAAGAACGCGACATAGCCCTTGTATGCCTCGTACAGATCCACCTTGCTGATGATCTCCCACGGCGCATGCATGTTCAGCACGGCAACACCGCTGTCAATGACCTCCATGCCGTAATTCGCCAAAATATATGCGATCGTTCCGCCGCCGCCCTGATCGACCTTTCCAAGCTCCGCGGTCTGGAATGCAACCTGATTGTCATCGAAAATACGGCGCAGTCTCGCCATATACTCTGCATTCGCATCATTGGAGCCGGACTTTCCGCGGGAACCGGTGTATTTATTGAACACGATACCCTTGCCGAAATATGCCGCATTTTTCTTTTCAGATACACTCGGATAGTTCGGATCATATGCCGCACTGACATCGGAGGAAAGCATCCGCGAATGCTGCAGTGCACGCCGAAGCTCCAGATCAGAATAATCTCCGCACAGCGCCAAAAGCTCCGCCGTCGTATTTTCAAAAAATCGGGAGTGCATACCGGTCGCACCGACACTGCCGATCTCCTCCTTGTCCACGAGCAGGCAGACACTCGTGCGCTCCGGCACTTCGATCTGCAGCATTGCCTCAAAGGACGGATATGCACACACACGGTCGTCGTGTCCGTAACCCATGATCATACTGCGATCCAGTCCGTAATCCCGCGCCGCTCCGGCAGGAACAACCTCGATCTCCGCAGAAAGGAAATCCCCCTCCTCGATCCCGTACTGCTCCTTCAAAAGCCGGAGGATCTGCACCTTGACGCGCTCCTTTTTGTCAGCCTTTTCGTCATCGGACTTCTCCGCAGGCAGACTGCCGATGAGCACATCCAGATTCTCGCCCTCTACGACCTTCGCGCCCTTTTTGTCCATCTGCTCGCCTGCAAGATGGATGAGCAGATCGCTCACGCCGACCACCGGATCATCTGCCTTGTCACCGATACGGATCTCTACGACCGTACCGTCTTTTTTCGCTACGACACCGTGCAGTGCCATCGGGAGTGTGACCCACTGATATTTTTTTACACCGCCATAATAATGCGTATCGAGCAGCACCAGCTCGCTGTCCTCATACAGCGGATTCTGCTTTAAGTCCAGACGCGGCGAATCAATGTGCGCGCCAAGGATGTTCATGCCCTCACGCAGAGGCTTTTTTCCAATGATATACATGGCAAGGGCTTTTCCCATGTGTGACGCGTACACACGGTCGCCTGCCTTGAGTGTCCGTCCGTCGCGGATCGCCTGCTCCAGATCAACAAAGCCTGCTGCCTCTGCTTTTTCCACAAAGGTTTTCAGGCATTCGCGCTCTGTTTTGTTATTTGATAAAAAAACGCGATATGCTTCTGCAAAATCAAAGATCGGCTGTCTTTTGTCTGCGGGATATGCATCCCATGCATTTTTTCGTTCCATTGGTGTTCTGACTCCTTTTATGATTTTTTCTCTTTTTTCCTTATCTGTCATTCATCGTCATCGTCTGCGCTCATGCCGCGGGCAAGATTTTCCTGTACACGCCGGTACAGCTCCTGCGCAGCGTTGTAGCCCATTTTCTTCTGTCTGTGGTTGACGGCGGCTGTTTCACAGATGACCGCAAGATTTCGTCCGGGGCGGATCGGAAGGGAATGGCACACGACCTTATTTCCCAAAAATTCAATGTACTCCTCCTCCATGCCGAGACGGTCATACTCTTTATCCTTATGCCAGTCCTCCAGCTTGATGACAAGGTCGATCTGCTGTTTATCCTTGACACACTCGACACCGTACAGCGACTTCACATCTATAATGCCAATGCCGCGCAGCTCGATAAAGTGTCTGGTCACGGCAGGCGAGGTTCCGATCAGCGTGCGGTCGTCGATGCGCTTGATCTCAACGGCATCATCCGTCACAAGACGGTGTCCGCGGCGGATCAGCTCCAGCGCAGCCTCACTTTTTCCAATGCCGCTCTCACCCATGATGAGCAGTCCCTCACCGTAAACATCGACGAGCACACCATGGATCGTGATGCACGGTGCCAGCTCCTCATTCAGTGTGCGGATCAGCTCCGCGGTCAGCGCCGATGTCGCGCGCTCTGTACCGAGCACTGCCACATGATGTCTGGTCGCCGCTGCGAGGAAATCCTCATCCGGCTGAAAACCGCGGCAGAATACGACGCAAGGGATATCAAAGCTCATGAACTTGTCATACGCTTCGCGCTTTTTCTCCTTTGCGACCTGCTGCAGATATGCAAACTCTACCATTCCAATGATCTGCACGCGACCTTCCGCGAAATGCTCAAAATAGCCGTGCAACTGAAGCGCCGGACGGTTGATCTCCGTGATGCAGACCTTTTTCTGCTTCAGATTGACCTCCTCCGTGAAATTTGTCAGCTCCAGCAGACGCGCCAGCTTTGCGACAGATACTTCTTTTTTCGTCATTTTCATTTCCCCCTCGTATATCATGCTTTCCGGCGAGCCGCGCGCTCACGGCTGCCGTTTTCCTACCTCTTATAATAGTTTACTGCACACAAATCTGCAAGGAATAATTATCAGATGCGGCTGTTCATTCCGTCGGCTGCTGCGGATGGAAAAACTCATACACCGCCTGCGCTGCGCGTTCATTCATCGCATCTGCCGCCGCAAGCTCCTCCACCGTGGCGGCACGGATCGCGTCGATCGACTGAAACGTGCGCATCAGCGACTTTCGTCTGGCTGCCCCAATGCCCGCGATATCGTCCAGCACGGAATGCACGTGCTCCTTACTCCGCATTGAACGGTGATACTCGATCGCAAACCGGTGTGCTTCGTCCTGAATCCGCGTGATCAGCCGGAATGCCTCGCTGTTCCGGTCGATCGGCACCTCTATGTTGTTATAGTATAACCCTCTGGTGCGGTGATTATCATCCTTTACCATGCCGCAGACCGGAATATCAAGCTGCAGCTCCTGAAGCACCTGCAATGCCACATTCACCTGTCCTCTGCCGCCATCCATCAGGATCAGATCCGGAAAACGCGTAAAGCTGCCGTAGCTCTCCTCCTGCTCCTCGCGTTCCCGCAGACCATGCTCAAACCGCCGTGTCAGCACCTCATGCATGGACGCATAATCATCCGGTCCCGTCACGGTGCGCAGCTTGAACTTGCGGTAATCACTGCGGTTCGGTCTGCCCTTTTCGTAAACGACCATCGATCCGACCGATTCAAAGCCGTTCGTATTGGAAATATCATACGCTTCCAGACGCTGTACGCGCTCCCGCGGCAGGGACAAAAGCTCTGCCAGCTCCTTGACCGCGCCGATCGTCCGCCCCTCCTCACGCCGGATGCGCTCACGATCCTGCGTCAGCACGATGCGGGCATTTTTTTCGGCAAGCTCCACGAGCTTTTCCTTGGCACCGCGCTTCGGCACACGCAGATACACGCGCTGACCCTTGCGTTTGGCGAGCCATTCCTCGATGATCTCACGATCCTCAATATCCGTCTGCAGCATCAGCTCGCGCGGGATATACGGCGTTCCGGCGTAAAACTGCTTGATAAATGCCGACAAAAGCTGTGACGGCGTGTCCTCATTCACGATATGCAGATAAAAATGATCCCGTCCGATCATCCTGCCTTCACGGATAAAAAAGATCTGTACAACGGCATCGCGGTCGTCACACGCCAATGCCAAAATATCACGATCCTCGCCGTCCGCATGGGTGATCTTCTGCTTCTGCGCGATCTGCCGGACACTGCCGAGCAGATCCCGATACTCTGCCGCCTTCTCATAATCCAGCTCCTCAGCGGCATGCTCCATTTTCTCCTGCAGCATTTTTAACACCGGCTGATACCTGCCGTTCAGAAAGTCGAGTACACCGTTGATCTGCTCCCGATACTGCTCCTTTGTAACATAGCCCTGACACGGTGCCTGACACTGGTGGATATGATAATTCAGACACGCCCGCTCTGCACCGATATCCCGCGGCAGATTGCGGTTGCAGGTACGGATCTGGTAGAGCTTGTGGATCAGCCCGATCGTATCCTTGACCGCGCCCGCACTCGTATATGGGCCAAAATAAACAGATTTGTCCTTTTTCATCTGACGCGAAAAAAGGACCCTGGGGAATTGCTCCCCCAGCGTCACTTTTATATATGGATACGTCTTGTCATCCGTAAGCATGGTATTATATTTTGGGCGGTGCTCCTTGATCAGATTGCACTCGAGCACCAGCGCCTCCAGCTCGGAGTCCGTCACGATATACTCAAAGCGGTCGATCTGCTGCACCATGCGGTCTTTTTTGATCCCCTCATGGTGACTCGCTTGAAAATACTGTCTGACGCGGTGGCGCAGCGACAGCGCCTTCCCGATGTAGATGATCGCGTCCTTTTTATCGTGCATGATGTAGACACCCGGCTTATTCGGCAGCTTGGCTAATTCCTCTGCAAAATCAAATGCCATGTTCCTCATCCTTTATATCTGATCCTGTCGTCGGCGCAACATAGATCACATCGGAAATCTCAGACTCTGTCGGCTGCTCCTCTGTGTCAGCGCCCTTCTCCGCATCCGGATCGGGATCCGGCAGATCCTTCATTTCGCGGAAGATCTTCATAAATTCCTTACCTGTGATCGTCTCCTTCTCATACAGATGATCGGAGATCCGGTCTAAGATCTCACGATTTTCCTTGAGCAGACGCATCGCCTCATCATAAGCATCGCGGATCATCTTCTGTACGACGCGGTCGATCTGTGCAGCAGTCTCCTCGCCGCAGTTTAACATTGCATGACCGTCCAGATAACGGTTTTCGATGGATTCCAGACTCATCATGCCAAATTCCTCTGACATTCCGTACTGTGTGACCATCGCACGCGCGATCCTTGTCGCCATTTCGATGTCATTCGCCGCTCCGCTCGTCGCTGAGTGGAAAACAAGCTCCTCAGCCGCACGACCTGCCATGTAGGTGCGGATCTTTGCCAGCAGCTCATCCTTCGTCTGTAAGAATTTCTCCTCCTCCGGTGTCTGCAGCGTATAACCGAGCGCACCCATCGTGCGCGGAACGATCGTGATCTTCTGCACCGGCTCTGTATTTTTCTGCAGTGCAGCCACCATCGCATGACCGACCTCGTGATACGAAACGATCTTTCGCTCCTGATCGCTCATGGTGCGATCCTTCTTTTCCTTGCCGCCGACTGCAACGATCTCAAATGCCTCAAACAGGTCACTCTGATTGACAAGCGAGCGGCAGTGCTTGACCGCATTGATCGCAGCCTCATTGATGATGTTCGCGAGGTCCGAGCCGACCAGTCCTGCCGATGCCAGTGCGATCGCCTCCAGATCCACGGTTTCATCCATCTTAACATCCTTGGCATGCACGCGCAGCGTTTCCAGTCTGCCCTTCTGATCCGGCTTATCCACGATGATCCGACGGTCAAAACGTCCCGGACGGAGCAGTGCCTTGTCCAGCACCTCCGGACGGTTCGTTGCCGCCAGTATCAAAAGACCCTTGGAGGTGTCAAAGCCATCCATCTCAGCAAGAAGCTGATTCAAGGTCTGCTCACGCTCATCATTGCCGCCGTAACGCGTATCACGGCTCTTGCCGATCGCATCGATCTCGTCAATGAAAATAATGCACGGTGCCTGCTTCTGCGCTTCCTTGAACAGATCGCGCACGCGGGAAGCACCCACACCAACGAACATTTCAACGAAATCTGAGCCTGCCAGTGAGAAAAACGGCACGCCTGCCTCGCCTGCGACCGCCTTTGCAAGCAGTGTCTTACCGGTTCCGGGCGGTCCTACGAGCAGCGCTCCCTTCGGCAGCTTTGCGCCGATCTGGACGTATTTTTTCGGATTATGCAGGAAATCAACGACCTCCTGCAGGGATTCCTTTGCTTCATCCTGTCCGGCGACATCCTTGAAGGTCAC
>CAZERX010000022.1:0-15631 GCA_964515045.1 uncultured Eubacterium sp. | reverse complement strand
ATGACGTCCGAGCTTGGCAGGGAAACGGTTTCTGCCTACGCCGCAGCAAAGGGCGGACTGAAGATGCTGACCAAAAATATCTGCTCCGAGTACGGTCAGTACAACATCCAGTGTAACGGCATCGGACCCGGGTACATCGAAACACCGCAGACCGCACCGCTCCGCGAGGTACAGCCGGACGGCTCCAGACATCCGTTCGACCAGTTTATCTGCGCGAAGACTCCCGCAAACCGCTGGTTAAAGCCGGAGGAGCTGCAGGGCCCCGCGGTATTCCTTGCTTCCGATGCGTCTGACGCAGTGAACGGACACATTTTATATGTAGACGGCGGCATTCTGGCATATATCGGAAAACAGCCGCAGTAGAAAAGGAGAATGACCATGAGTGATATCTTAGAACAGCTTGCGGGCTACGGAGTCGTACCCGTCGTTGTATTAAACCGTGCCGAGGATGCGAAGCCCTTGGCAGAAGCGCTGTGTAAAGGCGGCTTAAAGTGTGCGGAGGTCACATTCCGTACCGATGCGGCAGAGGAATCCATCCGCATCATGACAGAGAATTTTCCCGACATGCTCGTTGGAGCGGGAACGGTGCTGACCATCGATCAGGTAGACCGTGCCGTAGGCGCAGGCGCAAAATTTATCGTAAGCCCCGGCTTTGATCCGGAGATCGTAGATTACTGTCTGTCAAAGGACATCCTCGTACTGCCGGGTTGTATCACACCGTCCGAGGTGGCACAGGGTGTGAAGCGCGGACTGAAGGTGCTGAAATTTTTCCCCGCAGAGCAGGCGGGCGGTCTTGCCATGATCAAGGCGATGGCAGCACCCTATACCAATGTGAAATTCATGCCGACCGGCGGTATCAATGCGAAAAACTTGGAGGAATACCTTTCCTTTGGAAAGATCGCGGCATGCGGCGGCAGTTGGATGGTCAAGGCGGATCTCGTAGACAATAAGGAATATGATAAGATCGCGGAAATGACAAAAGAAGCAGTAGAACTTGTAAAAAAGATTCGGAAAGCGTAAAATAGAGGAGAAAAAAATGAGCAAAGTAGTGACAATGGGTGAGATCATGCTGAGATTATCGACACCCGGAAATGAGCGTTTTATACAGGCAGATGAGTTCGACGTATGCTACGGCGGCGGCGAGGCAAACGTGGCAGTATCACTGGCAAATTACGGACATGACACACAGTTTGTGACGGCTGTGCCTGCCAATCCGATCGGTGACTGCGCCGTGGCAGCACTCAGAAAGCACAACGTAGGCACGGATTTCATCGCAAAGAGCGGAGAGCGTCTCGGTATCTATTTCCTTGAGACCGGCTCAGCGATGCGTGCGAGCAACGTCGTATACGACCGTGCACACAGCTCGATCTCAACGGCGACCGTGGATGAGTTCGATTTTGATGCCATTTTCAAGGATGCTGACTGGTTCCATTTTACAGGGATCACACCCGCAGTTTCAGACGCAGCGATCGAGCTGACCGAGGCAGCATTAAAGGCAGCCAAGAAGGCAGGCGTGACGGTGTCCGTAGACTTAAACTTCCGCAAAAAGCTCTGGAGCAGCGAGAAGGCACAGAAGGTCATGACAAACCTCATGCAGTATGTCGATGTCTGCATCGGCAATGAGGAGGATGCAGAAAAGGTGCTCGGCTTCAAGGCAAAGGAAACGGACGTGACCAAGGGTGAGCTGAACCTCGCAGGCTATGAGGATGTGTTCAACCAGATGGCAGACCGCTTCGGCTTCAAGTATATCATCAGCTCCCTGCGCCAGTCCTATTCTGCATCAAACAACGGCTGGAGCGCATGCATCATGGATGGAAAGACCCGCGAGTTTTACCATTCCAAGACCTATTCCGTGACACCGATCGTAGACCGTGTCGGCGGCGGTGATTCCTTTGCGGCAGGCGTGATCTGCGGACTTTTGGACGGAAAGGACATGAAGGCAGCGCTGGAGTACGGCGTGGCAGCATCTGCATTAAAGCACACGATCCCCGGAGATTTCAACCTTGTGAGCCGGGAGGAAGTTGAAAACCTTGCAGGCGGCGACGGATCCGGACGTGTACAGAGATAATAGAGGGCAGAGCAATGTATGTAAAAAATAACGAAAAAGAATATCAGGATCTGGGCGGCGGCGTGGTACGCAAGGTGCTCGCATACAGCGATCAGATCATGAATGTCGAGCTTTTGTTTGAGGCGGGTGCAAAGGGGGAAATGCACGCGCATCCGCATGAGCAGATCGGCTATATCATCGAGGGAAGCCTTGTGTTCCACGAGGAAGGCAGGGAGGATGTGACCTTAAATACCGGTGATACTTATATTGTCGGTCCGAACGTGCCGCACGGCATCGACTGTCTGACGAAGGTAAAGCTGTTAGACATTTTCACACCGATGAGAGAAGATTTTATTTAGTTGTAAGAAAGAAGGAGACGGGGGTATGGACAAGTCATTGAATCAGCAGACGTATGACCGCTGCAGAAAGGATATTATGACATTTGCGTTAAAGCCGGGTGAAGCCGTATCGGCGGCGAAGCTCGCGGAACGCTATGATGTCAGCCGCACACCGGCGCGCGAAGCGCTGGTACGGCTGCAGTCGGAGGGAATGATCGATATTTTCCCACAGTCAAAGTCGATGATCTCAAGGATCGACATCGCACGTGCCAAGCAGGAGTGGTTCGTCCGGAAAACCTTGGAGATCGCGATGACGGATGCTTTTTTTGCACATGTGAAGGATTCGGATATCGAGGAAATGCGGAGGTATGCAAAGGAATGTGAGCGTATCGGTGAGCAGCCGAGAAATCACGAGACCTCGTATGAATATCTGATCAATGACAATCAGTTCCATGCCGTGACGTATCGGGTCGCAGGCGAACATCTGGCAGCAGAGATCATCGCCTCATCAGCCGCACATTACAGTCGTGTGCGACTGCTCGCGGATCTGGAGAATGTCAATAAGGATCGGACACTGGCGGAGCATGAGGATCTGATCCGTCAGGTTGAAAATCATGACAAAGAGGGATATCGCGAGGCACTCAGTATCCACCTGCAGCGTGTAGTAGGTGATATTGAACGGATGAGTAAGCTGGCTCCGGAGCTGTTCGTGCTGGATGAGACCTGATCGCGCAGACAAGATCAGGAGGACACTGACTATGAAATTAAATCGAAGCGCACTGTCTGATGCCGCAGGCTGGCAGCAGGCAGGGATCGAAATACCTGCATATGATGTAGCACAGATCGCAGAAAATACCAAAAAAGCGCCGGTATGGGTGCATTTCGGCGTGGGAAACATTTTCCGTATCTTTATCGGCGGTATCGCAGACCGTCTGATCGAGGCGGGAGAAACGGACAAGGGCATCATCTGTGCAGAAACCTTTGACTATCAGATCGTACATAAGATCTATCAGCCGTATGACAATCTGGTGCTCGCCGTGACACTCAAGGCAGACGGATCGACGGAAAAAAAGGTGCTCGGCTCACTCGCAGAAGCAGTGGCAGCCAATTCCGCTGATGAATCGGGCTGGAACCGGCTGAAGGAGATCTTTGCAGATGCAGGCCTGCAGATGATCTCGTTTACCGTGACAGAGAAGGGCTATGCATTAAAGGGCGCAGACGGCAATTATCTGCCGTTCGTGCTGCCGGATATCGAAAACGGACCGGATGCGGCAAAGGGCGCGATGGCGGTCGTGACCGCGATGCTGTATCATCGTTTTAAGACCTGTCAGGCACCGCTCGCGGTTGTCAGCATGGACAACTGCTCACACAACGGCGAAAAGCTGCAGAATGCAGTGTTCACAATGGCGAAGGAATGGGAGTCGCGCGGCTTTGTCGGCGCAGACTTCATCGCATATCTGACGGATGAAAATATGATCACCTTCCCGTGGTCGATGATCGACAAGATCACACCGCGTCCGAGCACGGAGATCGCAGATGCACTGGAGGCAGACGGCATCGAAGCGATGCAGCCGGTCATCACGGACAAAAATACCTATATCGCACCGTTTGTCAACGCTGAAGGGCCGCAGTATCTCGTGATCGAGGACAAGTTCCCGAACGGCAGACCCGCACTGGAAAAGGCAGGGGTCTATCTGACCACGCGGGAAACGGTGAACGAGGTGGAGCGCATGAAGGTAACGACCTGTCTGAACCCGCTGCACACTGCACTCGCCGTTTACGGCTGTCTGCTAGGCTACACGTCCATCGCGGCAGAAATGCAGGACACAGAGCTGGTGAAGCTCATCAACGGCATTGGCCCGAAGGAAGGCATGAAGGTGGTCTGTGACCCCGGAATCCTCAGTCCGGACGAATTTGTAAAGGAAGTCATCGAACAGCGCCTGCCGAACCGCTTTATTCCCGATACGCCTCAGCGTATCGCGTGTGACACATCACAGAAGGTCGGCATCCGTTACGGTGAGACGATCAGATCCTATGTGGAGCGCTATGGCAGTGCAAATGAGCTGTATTATGTGCCGATCGCCATTGCGGGCTGGCTGCGTTATCTGATTGGCATAGATGATGAGGGCAACGCGTTTGAGCTGTCGCCCGATCCGATGCTCGCAGAATTGCAGGCACAGTTGTCCGGCGTGACCTTTGGTGATCCGGCATCTGTTGGGGACAGATTGCAGCCGATCCTGTCCAATGCGAACATATTCGGCAGTGATCTGTACGAGGCAGGCATCGGTGCACGCATTGAGGAGCTGGTAAAGGAGGAGCTTGCCGGCGCAGGTGCGATCCGTGCAACGTTAAAGAAGTATTTGGATTAGACATTTTTTGAGCTATAAGGTTTATAAGACGGCGGAATTTGTGCAAGATGCACAAATTCCGCCGTCTGCTTTCGTGAAATATCCCACCTTGCACTAACATGTCAGACATGCTAATATAATTACATCAACTAACATGTCAGAGCGGTACAAAACTCACCCCCGTGCCGCTCTGAGAGAACAACAAAACGAACTACAGTTTAGGGAGGAAATGAACATGAAAAAGAAATTAGTTTCTCTGATGCTCGTTGGAGTAATGGCATTCTCAATGACTGCCTGCGGACTCAGCTCAGCAGATACCAAGACGGATGACGCACCGGCAGCAGACACGGCAGATGATACTGCTGATGATGCCGCAGATGCTTCTGACGATGCAGCAGATGCCGCAGATGCACCGGCAGCAAATGATCCTGCAGTGACATTCGTTATGGCAGAGGTAAATCCGTTAGATACGATCGTTGGACAGATGGACAGCAAGTTCAAGGAGGAGGTTGAAAGACTTTCCGGCGGCTCCATCACCATCGACTTACAGGCATCCGGCGTACTCGGATCAGAGAACGATGTATTAGATGCAATGCTCGGCGGAGCAGGCACGATCCAAATGTCACGTATTTCCGCATTCGCGCTGACCAGCTACGGCGGAACCAAGTCTTCACTGCTTTCACTTCCGTACACATGGGAGAGCAGAGAGCACTGGTGGGCATTCGCTGAGTCTGATCTGGCACAGGAGATCTTACAGGAGCCTTCAGAGAACGGATCCGGCGTTCGCGGACTGTTCTACGGCGAGGAGGGATTCCGCCACTTCTTCTCTGCAACAGAGATGAACGATATTTCTGATCTGGCAGGCATGAAGATCCGCGTATCCAATGACCCTGTCATGAACGGACTGGTTGAGGGATTAGGCGCAAGCCCGACAGTCGTTGACTTCGGTGAGTTATATTCTGCATTACAGACCGGTGTTGTAGACGCTGCTGAGCAGCCGATCGCAAACTACAAGTCGAATGCATTCCCTGAGGTTGCGAACAACCTGATCCTTGACGGACATACCTTAGGTGCCGTACAGGTGATCATCACAGATGATGCATGGAACAGCCTGACCGAGGCACAGCAGGAGGCAATGATCGAGGCTGGTAAGAACGCATCTGCATTCTGTAAGGAAATGTCAGCATCTGCTGAGGCAGAGGTTCTGCAGGCATTAAAGGACGAGGGCTGCAACGTGGTTGAGGTTACGGATCTGGCACCTTGGCAGGAAGCTACCAAGAAGGTGATCGAGGAGAACACCAAGGGTCAGGAGGATCTGTACCAGCAGTTACTTGACTTTGCAAAATAAAAAAGTGAAAATTCTTTCCCAAAAGAATAAGTGAGTGTGAAAACGGGCACAGTGCCATCTGGCTCTGTGCCCGTTGTAGCTACTGAAAGGAGAAATGAAAATGCCTTCAATTTTTGAAAAGCTCGACAAGATCCGTCCGTTTTACGACGTGGTCGATAAGGTTTTACTCGTGCTCTGCAAGCTGCTCCTGATCGGAGACATTGCGATCACAACCTATCAGGTATTGGGACGTTATTGCTCATTTATCCCTGATCCCGCGTGGACAGAGGAGACCATTCTGACACTGATGGCTTATATGGCAGTGCTTTCCGCAGCACTTGCGATCCGCCGCAACGCACATATCCGTATGACGGCTCTGGATCGTTATCTGCCGGACGGACTGATCAAGGCGCTGGATATCTTATCTGATCTTGCAGTGCTGGTGCTTGCAGTGATCATGATGACCGTAGGCTGGACATATGCTCGGGAGATCGGTTCTAAGGGTACCTATGTCAGCATGACATGGCTGTCACGTTTCTGGAAGTATTTCCCCGTGTGCCTTGCAGGTATCTTTATGATCGTATTTGAGGTCGAAGCACTGTATACACACGTGAAATCATTATTCGTGAAAGGAGGAGAGGAAGCATGATCTTATCAGCAGTATCTAATTCAACGGCAATCGCGATCCTGTTGCTCAGCTTCTTTGCAATGATCCTGCTCCGTTTCCCGATTGCATATGCGGTAGCACTTTCATCCGTATTTTGTCTGTTATCACAGGGACTGCCCCTGTCAACACTGTGTCAGTTCATGGTAAAGGGTATCAGCTCCTTCTCACTGATGGCTGTACCGTTCTTTATCACGATGGGTGTACTGATGGGCTCCGGCGGTATTTCCGAAAAGCTGATCGCACTCGCAGATGCGTGTGTCGGCTGGATGACCGGCGGTATGGCGATGGTTAATATCGTAGCATCCTATTTCTTTGGTGGTATTTCCGGATCTGCAGCAGCAGATACCGCATCCATCGGAACGATCATGATCCCGATGATGGTAGAGCAGGGCTACGACGATGACTTCTCCGCAGCCGTTACGATCACCTCCTCCTGTGAGGGACTTCTGGTACCGCCCTCACATAACATGGTTATTTATGCGACCTCAGCCGGCGGTATTTCCGTAGGTGCATTATTCCTTGCAGGTTATCTGCCGGGCGCACTGCTCGCTGTTTCACTGATGGTCGGATCCTACATTATTTCAAAGAAGCGCAATTACCCGAAGGGCGACAAGTTCTCACTGATGAACCTGTTGAAGCAGCTTCTGGTTTCTTTCTGGGCACTCGCCGCAGTCATCATCGTGGTAGTCGGCGTTGTCGGCGGTGTATTTACCGCAACTGAGTCCGCAGCGATCGCAGTTATCTATTCGCTGATCGTATCTGTATTCATTTACAAGGGCTTAGACTGGAAGGGCGTTTGGAACGCACTGGGCGATTGTGTCAACACACTGTCCATCGTTCTGATCCTGATCGCTACCTCATCCGTATTCGGTAACTGTCTGACCAGACTGCATGTGCCGGATCTGGTAGCTACCGCGATCACCGGTGTTACGGACAATCCGTACATCATCGCGATCCTGCTGAACTTGATTTTATTATTCCTTGGATGTATCATGGATATGGCTCCGATCATTCTGATCGCGACCCCGATCCTGCTTCCGATCGCTACCTCGATCGGTATCGATCCGGTCCAGTTCGGTATCATCATGGTATTAAACTGTGGTATCGGTCTTCTGACCCCGCCGGTAGGAGCCGTGCTCTTTATCGGATCCGCAGTCAGCAAGGTAAAGATGGAGCGACTGGTAAAGGCGACACTGCCGTTCTATCTCTGCATGATCGTTACACTGTTCCTGATCACCTTCATTCCGGAGATCAGTCTGATCATCCCGCAGATGTTCGGATAAAAGGTGTTTATGTAAAAAAATCTGCAATAGCCCTTAGCGACATACAGTTAAGGGCTATTGCACTATAAAAATGAGATTTTTTTCCGCAGAAAACGGAGAGACAGGAGGACAATTATGGCGAAAGAACGTGTCATCCAGTTCGGTGAAGGAGGCTTCCTTCGCGGATTTGTGGATTATTTTTTATACAAGCTGAATGAAAAGGGTGTCTGGGAAGGAAAGGTTGTGATCGTACAGCCGATCGAGAAAGGTATGTGTGAGACTCTGAGCGCCCAGAATTGTGAATACAATCTGTATCTGCGCGGTATCGAGAACGGCGAAACGGTGAATGAGCGCACGCACATTGACGTGATCAGCCGCTGTGTCAATCCGTATCATGAGTTTGACGCATATATGAAGCTCGCAGAGAACCCCAACATGCGTTTTATCATTTCCAATACGACCGAAGCCGGTATTGAATATCTCGGCACGGAGAAGCTCACGGATCGTCCGGCAAAGTCCTATCCGGCGAAGCTGACACAGCTTTTGTATCACAGATATGAGCTTGGGCTTTCCGGCTTTATCCTGATCCCGTGTGAGCTGATCGACAATAACGCGGGCTACTTAAAGGAATATGTCTTAAAATATGCCGCACTCTGGGAGCTGCCGGAGGGCTTTATAAAGTGGATCAATGAGGAGTGCGATTTCTGCAATTCCCTTGTAGATCGTATCGTGACCGGCTATCCGCGTGACGAGGCAGAGGAGCTGTGGAAGGAGATCGGCTATCAGGATAACTGTCTGGATACCGCTGAGATCTTTCATCTGTGGGTCATTGAGGGACATCACGAGGATGAGCTTCCGTTTGATCGTGCAGGCTATAACATCGTGTGGACGGATGATGTGAAGCCTTACAAAAAGCGCAAGGTGCGTATCTTAAACGGCGGACATACCTCAATGGTGCTCGGTGCGTACCTGTACGGACTGACGACGGTCGGTGAGTGCTTGAAGGATGAAACAGTCAGTGCATTTTTGAAAAAATGTATCTTTGATGAGATCGTACCGACACTTGGCAATACGCAGACAGACATTGATTTTGGAAAGGCAGTGCTGGAGCGTTTTTCCAATCCGTTTATCAAGCATATGCTCCTGTCCATCGCGCTGAACTCTGTCAGCAAGTTTCAGGTGCGCGTGCTGCCGACGATTTTAGAATATAAGGAAAAATTCGGTGTCTATCCGCCGGCGCTGACCTTCTCAATGGCGGCACTGATCGCATTTTACCGCACCGACAATGCGAACGACGGTGAGGAGATCATGCAGTTTATGAAGGATGCATCCGTCGCTGACATCATGGCGCGTGAGGACTACTGGGGCGGTGACATCACCGACATGACAGCGCTTGTTGAGGATTATTATGCGCTGATACAGGATAAAGGAATGAAAGCAGCCTATGAGCAGGTGCTTTCTGAAAAAGAGGCGTACTGATTATGCAGGATTTTATCAAGATAAATGCGGCAGACAATGTAGCGGTCGCGCTCCGCGATCTGAAATGCGGCGAAACGCTTTGCGTGGACGGTGCAGAGGTGACGCTGGCAGAGGACATCGCCAGAGGTCACAAGCTCTCACTGACGGAGCTTGCGGCGGAGGAACCGGTCATTAAATACGGTTTTCCAATCGGCACGGTCAGAGAGCCGGTCGCAAAGGGCTGTCACATCCACGTGCATAACCTGCGCACCGGACTCGGCGATGATCTGAGCTATGAATACCATCCGTCTGGTGCAATGCCGCGTGACTGCACGCTGCCGCCGGAGCTGAGGTACTTTAACGGCTATGAGCGGCCGGATGGCAGAGCCGGTGTGCGGAATGAGCTGTGGATCGTGCCGACGGTCGGCTGTGTCAATTCCATCGCGGGTGCGATCGCAAGACGCACGCAGGGCTTGGTGTGTGACAATATCGAGGCGGTCGTCGCCTATGCGCATCCGTATGGCTGCTCGCAGATGGGCGAGGATCAGGAGAATACGCGAAAGGCGCTCGCAGGTCTGATCAACCATCCGAATGCGGGCGGCGTGCTCGTGCTCGGTCTGGGCTGTGAAAATTCAAATATCGACGTGCTAAAGCCGTATCTTGGCGATTATGATGAAAACCGCGTGCGTTTTCTCGTCTGTCAGGAGGTCGAGGACGAGGTCGCAGAGGGCGTGCGGATCATGGAGGAGCTGGCGCAGTCCGCGTCACAGGTATCACGCACGAGACTTCCGGTCGAAAAGCTCGTGATCGGAATGAAATGCGGCGGATCGGATGGTCTGAGCGGGATCACCGCAAATCCGGTCGTCGGCGAGCTGTCTGACCTCATTACAGGAGCAGGCGGCAGTACGATCCTGACCGAAGTGCCGGAAATGTTCGGTGCCGAAACGATCCTGATGGATCGGTGTGTGGATCGCGCGACCTTTGAAAAGACCGTGCAGCTCATCAACGATTTTAAGGACTATTACAGACGGCACGACCAGACCATTTATGAGAACCCGTCACCGGGGAATAAAAAGGGCGGGATCTCCACGCTGGAGGATAAGGCGCTCGGCTGTACGCAGAAATCCGGTTCGTCAAAGGTCATGGATGTGCTGGCCTATGCACAGCCGGTGCAGACCGCAGGACTCAATCTCCTGAGCGCACCGGGCAATGATCTCGTTGCGAGCACGGCGCTCGCCGTGAGCGGCGCACAGATCGTGCTTTTTACGACCGGACGCGGCACACCGTTCGCGAGTGCGGTACCGACCGTAAAGATCTCGTCAAATACCCAGCTCGCAGGCAAAAAAAAGGGCTGGATCGACTTTGATGCCGGACGGCTGCTCAGTGACGGAATGACGCTGGAGCAGCTCGGTATGGAATTATATGAATATGTGATCGCCGTTGCGAACGGCAGGCAGGTTAAGAGCGAGGAGGACGGTTATCGCGATCTCGCCATTTTCAAACAGGGTGTCACGTTATAAACGTGCATCCGATCAAAGAACAGGAGGATAACGACATGAAGGCTTTTATGGATCAGGACTTTTTACTGGATACTGATACAGCGAAAAAGCTGTACAAAAACTATGCGGACATGACAAAGATTCCGGTGCTGGATTATCATTGCCACATCAATCCGCAGGAGATCTGGGAGGATCGTCAGTTTGACAATATCGCACAGGTATGGCTGGGCGGCGACCACTACAAGTGGCGGCAGATGCGTACCAATGGTGTAGAGGAAACATACATCACCGGAGATGCGTCTGATCGTGAGAAATTCCAGAAATGGGCAGAAACGATGCCGAAGCTGATCGGCAATCCGCTGTATCACTGGTCACATCTGGAGCTGAGATATTATTTTGGTTATCAGGGCAATCTGAATGCTGATACCGCCGAGGAGGTATGGAACCTGTGCAACGAAAAGCTGCGCAGTAAGGATTTTACTGTGCGGAATCTGATCCGAAAGTCCAACGTCCGGCTGATCTGTACGACGGATGATCCGATAGATACGCTGGAGTATCATCAGAAGATCAAGGCAGATGACAGCTTTGACGTGCAGGTGCTGCCCGCATGGAGACCGGACAAGGCGATGAACATCGAAAAGCCGGATTTTGCAGCTTATATCAAAAAGCTCGCAGACGTATCCGGCATCGCGATCACCGACTTTGCATCCTTAAAGGAAGCGCTGAACATCAGACTGGACTATTTTGCAGAAAACGGTTGCTGTGTGAGTGATCATGCTTTAGAATATGTAATGTATGCACCGGCAGATGATGCAGCAGTCGATGCGATCCTAAAAAAGGCACTCGCAGGCGAGACACCCGATGCAGCAGAGCAGCTGCAGTACAAGACGGCATTCATGCTCGCGATGGCAAAGCAGTACGCCGCACGCGGATGGGTGATGCAGCTCCACTATGGCTGCAAGCGCGACAACAATGCGCTGATGTATGAAACACTCGGACCGGATACCGGCTTCGACTGCATCAATAACTATGCGCCGAGCGCACAGCTCGCAGATTTCTTGAATGCGTTATCTGCGACAGATGAAGTACCGAAGACCATCATTTACTCGCTGAACCCGAACGACGACGCAGCCATCGGAACGATCATCGGATGCTTTCAGGGTGGCGGCGTAAAGAATAAGATCCAGCAGGGATCTGCATGGTGGTTCAACGATCATTACACCGGAATGACCAATCAGATGAAGTCATTCGCAAATCTGTCCGCACTCGGCAATTTTGTCGGAATGCTGACCGATTCACGCTCCTTCTTATCCTACACCAGACATGACTATTTCCGCAGGATCCTCTGTCAGTTGATCGGCGGCTGGGTAGAAAACGGAGAGTATCCGGATGATGAGAAGCTGCTCGGTGAGATCGTGAAGGGTATTTCCTTCAATAACGCCGCAGAATATTTTGGATTTGATCTGGAAACCGTATAAAAGGCTGCGGTCAGACAGAGAAAGGAATGAGGTTCATGGAATATCAGTATGAGTATCAGGTACACCCGTCAGATTTATGGCAGATCCAGATGTATTACACCTATTCGTCCTATCTGGCGATCATCAACATTATATTTATCGTGTCATCGGCACTGCTGCTGATACGGCTTTGGGCGACCTCGCCGTGGTGGCTCCGGCTCTTGCTGATATTCTTTTTTGCACTGTTCACGGTGATCCAGCCGGTGTCTGTCTATCTGCGCGCCGGAAAGATGCTAAAGGACAAAAAGGAAACGCTGAAGCTGACCTTCACCGAGGCAGGGATCGAGGTCGTGGCAGACGGACAGACCCAGTTCAAAAACTGGAATCAGCTACAGGGAGTCGTGTTTAAGCCGACGCTGGTTGCAATCTATACGGACAAAAATCATGGCTACATCCTGACGAACCGCATCCTAAAGAGCACGAAAAAAGAGTTCCGCGCCTTTGTGAAAGCAAAGCGTGCACCGCACGCACGGAAATAAGCCGGAAACCGGTCATAACCCCTTTGGAATACTCATATATTAAAATAAAGTATTCCGGAGGGGTTCTTTGTTTGAAAGAGTATATCGAAAAAAGGGCTGTTGACATCGCAAATTATATCGTCGAGCACAATACGACCGTGCGGCAGACGGCGAAGCAGTTTGGCATATCAAAGTCTACGGTACATAAGGATGTCGCAGAGCGTTTGCCCGCGATCGACCCGACACTGGCGGCAGAAGCGCGCAAGGTACTCGACATGAATAAGTCCGAGCGGCATATCCGCGGAGGACTGGCGACAAAGGATAAATATTTACGTGAAAAAACATTAAAATAGGGCTTGTATTTTTCAAAAAATCTGCTATAGTCATATCTGTTCGGTTGAAAACCGATGTTTTAGAAACCGTCTGAACGGGAAAGAAACGAAAGGAGAAAATGACGATGGCAGGTCAGTATGTGATGGACATGACACGGGGAAATGAGACGCGGCTTTTACTGCGTTTTACATTGCCGATGCTTGTCGGAAATATTTTTCAGCAGTTTTATAATATGGTAGATTCCATCATTGTCGGGCGTTTTGTCGGAACGAATGCACTCGGCGCGGTAGGCTCGGTCGGCAGCATTACGTTCATGTTCTTTTCGCTGTGTCTGGGGCTCGGCTCCGGTATCGGTATCCTGATCGCGCAGTATTTCGGAGCGGGACAGGGCGATTATGTAAAAAAGATCACGGCAAATGCGATCTATATCACACTCGCGACCGGCGTACTGATGAGTCTGTGCGGCGTGTTCCTCGCGGATCCGATCCTGCGGCTGATGAAAACGCCGGAGGAAACCTTTGCGGATGCCCTTTTGTACATGCAGATCGTGTGCGGCTTCACGGTCGTTGTGGCAGGCTATAATACCGTGTCGGCGATCCTGCGCGCGCTGGGTGATGCGAAAACACCGCTCATCTTTCTGGTCGTGGCGAGCGTGCTGAACGTTGTGCTGGATCTTATTTTTGTCGTGCCGCTGCAGATGGGCGTGGCAGGCGCGGCGTGGGCGACCGTTATCGCACAGTTTTTTGCAATGCTCGGCTCCATCGTGTTCGGATATAAAAAGAATGAGTATCTGAGGCTCGAACGGCGGCATATGGCATACAGCAGGGAGATCGTTTCACGGAGCTTCCAGATCGGTATCCCGATGGCGGCGCAGAATGCGCTGATCGCACTTTCCTGCGTGGCACTGCAGACGGTTGTCAACCGCTACGGACCTACGGTCATGGCAGCATACACCGCGACCGGACGTGTGGAAAATCTCGTCCAGCAACCGTTCAATTCGCTGGGCGTTGCCGTATCGACCTTTGCAGGTCAGAATGCGGGCGCAGGTCAGTATGACCGTGTGCGCACCGGCATCAAAAAGAGTGTCTGGATCGTTTTTTTTACAAGCCTTATCATGATCGCCATCATGTGGCTGTTCGGCGAACCGATCGTGCGGATATTTATCGACGATCCGGAGGTCGTGCGCATCGGAGCAAAGGGACTGCGCATTACGAGTCTGATGTATTTTGGACTGGGACTGATCTATGTGCTGCGCGGCATGTTAAACGGTGTGGGTGATGCACTTTTTGCAATGCTGAACGGTGTCACGGAGGTCATCGGACGTATTGGCTTCGCATGGATCTTTATGCTCATCCCCGGTATCGGAATGTGGGGCGTGTGGTACACGAACGGACTGACATGGACGCTGACGGCACTGGTCAATATCGTGCGTGTGCTGCAGGGTAAATGGGTGACAAAGACAGTCGTCGGAGCATCGCAGCCGGAGCCGGAAAAATAAAATAGAAAAAACGAAAAAAGGGTTGTCGTTCTTTTTTCCCTTTGATATGATAATAAAGACTGGATGATGGTTTTCGTTCAGTCTTTATATCTTTTAGGGAAACACAGGAGGAAGGACATGACGAGAGAAAAGGTCATAGTGATCGATTTTGGCGGGCAGTACAATCAGTTGGTTGCGCGGCGCGTCAGGGAATGTGATGTATATTGCGAGATTTATTCGTATAAGACGGATATAGAAAAAATTAAGCAGATGAACCCCAAGGGGATCATCCTGACCGGTGGACCGAACAGTTGTTACGCGCCGGATTCGCCGACGTATTCCAAGGAGCTTTTTGAGCTTGGGATTCCGGTACTCGGACTCTGCTACGGGGCACAGATGATGATGCATGTGCTTGGCGGAAAGGTGATCACGCCGGAGGTCGGCGAATATGGAAAAACGGAGATCACGTTTGATACGGCTTCTGCCATCTTTGCAGGCGTGCCGGAGAAGGACATCTGTTGGATGAGCCATTTTGACCGGATCGCAGAGACTGCAGACGGCTTCCGTGTCACGGCATGGACAGCCGATTGCCCGATCGCAGCGGCAGAGAATGCGGACAAAAAGCTCTATGCCATCCAGTTCCATCCCGAAGTGCTGCATACCGTGCACGGAACACAGATGTTATACAATTTCGTCCGAAATATCTGTGGCTGTGCGGGAGACTGGCGCATGGATTCCTTCGTAGAACAGTCCATCGCAGCCATCCGTGAAAAGGTCGGAGACGGTAAGGTGCTGCTCGCACTGTCCGGCGGTGTCGATTCCTCTGTGGCAGCAGGTCTGCTCTCACGTGCGATTGGAAACCAGCTCACCTGTGTGTTCGTGGATCACGGACTTCTCCGC
>CAZERX010000021.1:0-15633 GCA_964515045.1 uncultured Eubacterium sp. | reverse complement strand
CTGCCTTAATGTCAGATGCGTCCGCAGTCAGCGTGAAAAGCTCCTTGCCGTTCTCGTCCTCGACAGTCAGCTCGATCGAAACGTCTGACGTTCCTGCGGCTTCCGTGATCTGCGAGATCATGCTCGCGGTAAACTGTGCCGACTCTCCCTCAGTGGTCTGTGTCACATCGACATCGACATCCGTAACCGTTCCATCGGAGTCCTTGCTGATGGTAATCGTCGCATCCAGACCGGTTTTCTCATTTTTCAGCTCCTGCTTCGTCGTGGTCGTACCGTTCTCGTTTTTCGTCTCAGTCGTGGTCACTACCGTGCCGTCCGGCTTGGTCTCAGTCTTTGTGGTATCATCCTTTTTCGTCTGATCAGAAGCCGCGCCGGAACCTGCTGTGCTGCCGCCGGACGTTGAACCGCCTGTTGAACCGCCGGTCGAACCACCGGTTGAGCCGCCGGACGTTTCCTTTGTAAAGGTCTGAGATGCCACTGCACTGACGATCTTGCCATTTTCTACAGCGATCGCCTTGACCGTAGTGGTCTTAGACACGTCAAATGCTGCCGTATATTCGGCAGATGCAGTCGTCGGAGCAGTGCCGTCCGTTGTGTAATAGATCTTTCCGCCGTTGCTGCTCGTAAGTGTTACAGTCGTTTTATCCGTAAATGTCGTATCACCGCTGATCGTCGGCGCTGCGGATGCAGACGGAGTCTTTACGGATGCCAGAACACCTGCAGATGCGTTTTTCGTGTCAGTCGGTGCTTTCCGCACATACAGGGTGAAGGTCGTATCTGCTGCCAGTCCGGTCTTTGTGATCGCTGACAGTGCACCATAGTTTACTCCATCCGTGCTGTACTCCAAGGTCTCACCCTCTGAAACGGACGGCTCATTTATGGTAATATCATATGCCGTATTCGCCTCATTCGGTGCGGCTGTCAATGTTGCTGCCGCCGGAGCGGTCTGTACTTCTTTGGTAATATCAACGGTCTGTGTGATCGGTGAAGTCGCCTTGTATTTTCCGCTGCCCTCGTAGTCAGTATAACGGATACCAACGGTGATCGGATCCGTGATCTCTGCGACTACGAAATCCTGCGTATTGGAAGCGCCATAGGTCGTACCGTCAAAGGTGTACTCTGCACCGGCTACGGATGTGATGGTAACGGTCTTTGTTCCTTCTGAACCTTCCTTATCTGCTACGGTAAAGTTCAGGCTCAGTGCATCGTGAGTGAGCTGATCGATCTTAACAGCCGTACACATGATGTTGCTCTTTTCGTAGCATTCATCATCCTGATCGTAGGTCGCAAAGAAAGTATATGTCTCATTCGGGGTCAAATTGTCAAAGACCGGTGAATCCTTCCAATCAAAGTTCAGACCGGATGCTTCTGTCTGGTCACCTGACATAACCGCATACTTCGCACCGGTTCCCTCCAATACCTGCAGCGTGTAGGTATAGGTCTCGCCACTAACCGTCTTAGCTGCAACAACCGGATCGGTCACCGGACGTTTATCTGCCTTCGCAACAACTCCGCCGGCATCTGACTCGGCTGCGCCATCGTAGTTATCAGCCGTTACCTTTACCTTGATCATCTTTCCGATATCGTCCTTTGTCAGCGTATAGGTCGCAGTCGCTGATGCCGCACCGATATTTTCCGTTGATGCAGGTGTCTCATCCTGTGCGGGTGTGACGCGGATAAACTGATATTTTAACTGCGCATCCTCCGGTGCGCCGGTCACAGTTGCAGTGATCGTCTGACCGTACTTCATCGTACCGGTCAACGCTGCAGAAGCGGTGAATGCCGCCTTCACCACGCCGCCATATTTTACAGTTTCTCCGGCTGCGGTATCGTCTGTCTCTGCGATCCGCACGCAGATGGTATTTTCTGCATAAGATTTGTCCGTCGGAAGCTGCACGGATGCAGATGTACCGTCAACGGTGATCGCGTTGGCTCCGCTCGTCCATGTAGCACCGCCGTCTGTTGAATACTGTAACTGCGCTGCGATCGTACCATCAGCAACAGTAAATGTGAGCTTATGGTCACCACCAACTGACAGGGCAGACGGAGCGGTGACTGTGCAGGTTTTCTTAACGACTGCGGAAGTCTCTTGGGATGTCTCCGGCTCTTTGCTCTCATCACCGCTGACTACTACATACAGTGTCTTTCCGATATCGTCCTTTGTGACGGTGTAGTTTGCGGTAGTCGCACCAGTGATTGCTGTGCCCTCGCCCTCAGCAGCCTTGCTGTACCACTGATAGCTGTATGTTCCACTGGTATCAGATAACGACGCGGTCAGCTCATCACCAACTGCCGGTGCTGCAGATAACGCATTGTCGCCCTTTTTGATCGTGATCGTCACGCCAAGTGCAGCCTTTTTCGTCGTAAAGCTGACGGATTTTACAGCACTGAGGTTCTCATCCGCATCCTCTGCGACTGCATAGACATAATAAGTTTTATTCGCATCCAGTCCGGTCAGCGTGATGTCTGTCGCGGTGTTTGCGTTGACGGTAACGGTTTTATTTTCGTTTTTGACAGAAGCTGCGGTAATCGCATCATCTGCTGTATCCTTCACAACATAATAAACCGTGCCTGCTTCGTCTGATGTGACAGACAAAGTTGCACCCTCTGCGGTGATCTGAGCAGCCGCAGGAGCTGTGATATCACTCAGAGTCGGAGCGGTAATATCGGCATATGTAATCTCTGCGACTGTTGCATATGTAGTATCGTCCTTTGTGACATACAAGGCAATCGGCTTTGTTCCTTCCGCAACATTTCCACGTGAGATCGTAACGGATGTTGCCTCCCCTGCTGTTTCAGTCGTACTGATCGTACCCTCGCTCGTGCTTACAATAACATCGTTCTTGAATTTCTTTCCGTTAAGATCTGTCACACCGGTAGTATCGTCTGCTCCATCCTTATAGGTCAGCGTGATCGAGGCGGGTATTTGAGTATACGCAGTCACCTCGCCCAAATACACCGGCTCATCAGCCGCTTCCAGCACAGAGCCGCTGCCGTCTACGTTGATGTATACCTTATACTTTGTGCCTGCCGTCATGCTTGAGGTTTCTACATCGTTATCATCGGAATCCTTATACGTCTCTGTCGGTTTGCCATATAACGCCTGCGCCTGACCACTCGCGACATTATCACTTTGTATTACGGCTCCCACAGCCAACTTTCCGCTATCATCCACCAGAATGATCGGCTCTCCAAGCGTAAAATACGTTGACAGATTATCCGCAGATAACTTCACCTTCGATTCTGTTTCCCCTGCATACACCGTTTCCGGTGCTGCCAGTCCGCCCGTCGTGCTCATGGATGCAGCGGCGGTCGCTACCGCAAGACCCAGCGTCAGAGATCTTGCCAGTAAACTATTTCGTTTCATACCCAGTTCCTCCTTAAATTTTTTTATTCTCGGTTTTAACCGACTTCACGCACATTATAAACCAATTAGGTTTATTTTGCAACACAGATTATGTTTATTTTGTATAGAATATGACACATAAGATGAAAATAATCTAGGAGGTATAACGACTTGAAAATGGCTATTTCTTCTACGGATCTGCAGACAGCGATCGGAAAACGGATCGCTCAGCTTCGCAAATCACGCGACATGGCTCAGTTGGAGCTGAGCATTCAGCTCGATGTTTCCGTCAAGCATCTGAGTGAATGTGAACGCGGTATTGCAATGTTTTCTCTGGAGCGCCTGTTAGACATCTGCGAAATTTTCGATGTTTCCCTTGACTATCTGGTGCGCGGACTTCCGACCAATGATCCGAATCTGAATTTTCCGCCGACGATGGTGGAGATTTATCGCTCGCGCGATGCAGAGGAGATCGGGCTGCTGACCGAATATCTCAATCTGTTCGCCAAGCTGCGCAATACGCCCAGCCCGAAAGAGAAAAAATTCGCCGGTTATCACAGAGCCGGTGACCGTACAGAGCAAAAAAAGACCACCTGATACATCCCGAATCTTTCGCGGATGTATACAGGTGGTGTTTTTATCCTAAGACCTCTTGTATGTCAGTTCCTTTAGCAGTTTGTCAAAATCAGATTTCGGCTGCATTTTTACCCAACGGAGCTGTGTTTCATTGGCACACGCAGGCAAGTATCAAAAAATTCCTTATCAAGCATCAGTGTATTATCTACTTGCCCTTTGATGCGGATCAAATTTTGTCCTTTAACACCAACTACTACCACTAATTTCCCCATACTTTTTAATACTTCATATACTTTCAGATAATCCGTATCCGCACTCATAATAAATGCAATATCATAGGAATTATAAAAGGCTTTTTGCAGTGCATGTGTCGCCAGATTAATGTCTGTACCTTTTTCTACCTTGTAATATGTAGTCTTTTTCTGAATATCCATAGATATCGTTTCATCGACCTGTCGTGCGATATAATTACCCTCTATAACATCTATATAAGGCGCATTATTCAGCCCAATTACCCAATTATAATAACTGTTTAAGTGACTGTCATTCATCAAGAACGGATCCGGTTTCGGAACAAAAATAAACGATTTTATGAAATCAACATTTTCAATCTGCTTTGTGAGATTCTTAAACAAGACATTATAATCCAACTTGGGTGTTTGCAGACCGAGTGACTTGTAGTAATTTTGTAACGCAATATCAAAATTCATATGATCTACAAAAATCATTCCTCTTAACATAAAAATCATCCTCTTAAAAATCTAAAGGCTTGCGCGTATGTACACACAAGCCTGTTCGGTATCTATTAGGAAACAGCTCCGAAGAACCATTACCTACTTGCACAATATTATACAATATTTTTGATATTATGCAACACTTTTTCCGATTTATGCGAAATACGCCTATGCCAAAAGCAAAGAACACGCCGATTTATAAACTTATCAAACCATCGCTTTCAGATTTTCATAGATCGCATCACTCGGCAGGTCAATTTCATCAGACCAGAAAATACACGTCCGACTCTCGTCGAGCTGTACCTGCTCAAACATTCCTGTGATCGTTTCCAGATCCTTATACTGCGGTATCGTGTCGATATCGTCTTTCACGTCATAAAGACCACTTTTTCCATCGTCAAAAACTACTTGCAGCAAATAATGATCCAGTGGTTTTACGTTCTTGATTTTTGGAATCATTTCAGTCCCTCCATGTATTGTCCAAAAACACTCACAGCGGCGACAGCTTGCGCAGATCCTGACTTTCCCACATCTGCAAGAGTTCCCGTTGATTCTGCTTCAACCACTCCTCAACCAGCTCTCTTGCTTTGTTAGGCAGATCTCCCTCCACCATCCTCAGCGTTTTCAGATCAAATATTCCGATGTGTTCACCATACAACGCATGTATATGGCTTGGTTCATGCTCCTTTGGTTTGAAAAACATTTTGATAACTATCCCATAAAATCTGGTGATTTCTGGCATTGTTTTCCTCCAATCTCAGTATACCGCATATACTGCAAAATTCAACCTGTTTTTTCGGTCTGTGTGCATTTTACTCCCTAATAAAAAATATACTCCTCCCGCGCAAACCGCAAACGGTCCCCAGAGTTTAACCGGCGTTTCTGGTGGTAGACGAGCAGCTCCTCGTTGACGTATGTTCCGTTTCTGGAATTGAGATCCTCCACATAATACACGTCCTGCTCCTTTGTGATGCGCGCATGACTGCGGCTGATGTCTGTCCCCTGAAGCTGTGCGTCGGCATTCGTGTTTCTCGCTCCGATCAGAAATGTATCTGAGCGGATGACATAGCTCTGCTCTGCGCCGCTGCCCTGATAGGACAGCCGCCCTTCCGCCTGCGTGCCTGCTCCGAGATACACCGTCGGATGCTCACAGAGCGCTGCTTCCTCCTCCGGTTCAAACAGATAAAGTGTTTCTGCCTGCTTTTCGGGGTGTCTGTCCTTTCGGACACTCTGGAGCCATGCCAACGGCGAGCTGTGCGGGAGCTTTTCTAATTTATCTGCCATGCCATGCACCCATGCTGCGGACAGGTGCTTTTTTTCCGGTGCAGGCTCTGACACTGGTGTTATCTCCGCCTGTGGTTCTGCCTGCTGCAAAGATATATTCGCTGAATCCGGCAAAGACTGCTCCCGCATATCCGTTTCTGCCGTCGTTTCCGGTTCATCCGACCGGATTTCCAGTTGCTCCAGTACATACGCCCACAGATCTGCATTTTCCTCTTGACATTTTTCATACAGTCCATACGCCAGACGCACCGCGTATTTATCCGCGTGATCCACCTTTACGAGCAGTTGCTCGAGCAATGCTCTCAGCGAACTTCGCGGGTCTCCGCTCCACAGCGGTTCGTAGCAGAAGCGCATCTGCTGTGTAGACAGATCCAAAAATATCTGTTCCTCACGCAGCAGCAGATGTTCCGGTTTTAGGTAATAACGCGGCAATTCCTCCTGCAATGCCAGCAGTCCTGACAGCAGCTTTTTCAGCAGTGCATGATCGAGCATTTGCTGCTGCAAACATTCCGACAGGCTCTGCAAACCGTTGATCTGATACCAAAAGGTCATATCTCCCGCATGTTCCATCGTGACCCATGTGAGCAGCTCCGGTATCGGGCGGCGCTGCATCATTTTTTCTGCCAGTTGTCCGTCAGGGTTTAGCGTCTGACCGGATTCGATCACGACCATGTAGCTGTTTTTCAGATTTCGCTGATACTGTATGTTCATTGCTGTGTTGAAGTTCCTTTCTTTTATTCATGTAGTATTACTTCGGACACCCGACAGGACTGCGTGCTTTCGCTCCAACTGCCCTTGCCCTCGTCGCGCTTGACAACCGAAACGTCCTCCTCACCGGAAATAGCTTGCTCGGTCGGGCATAAGTCGCTCCAGCAGTGCGATCCTGTCGCGTGTCCGCCACTACTCCATCGATAGCGCAAGGCACACTTTTCGTTATATCCGATGCTACCAGATCCATTCCGCTATAAAATAATGGTTTTCGTCATGCGGTATTACTTCGGACTCCCGACAGGACAACGTGCTTTCGCTCCGACTGCCCTTTCCCTCGTCGCGCTTGACAACCGAAACGTCCTCCTTACCGGAAATAGCTTGCTCGGTCGGGCATAAGTCGCTCCAGCAGTGCTGTCCTGTCGCATGTCCGCCACTACTTCACCAATAACGCAGAGGATATGACCAGCGAGTAGTCCGCCAGCTCATCGCACATGATGTTCCGCAAACGCGACTTTTGTGCCGCGTCCGTGCGAGCGCAAAATCAAAAGTACCGCAGCCGTAACCGGAAGCCCCAGACTATGTGTGCGAAGGACACATCGAGTCGGGGCTGTTGGGACAGCGAGTCACAGCGGCACAGTGGAGCGTATGCGAGACATCATGCGCATGAGCGTCCGGCTTGCAGTTCCACCGCTCGCCCGAAATAACGCAGACGGACCACCCCTCCACTTCACTTCCCTGCCAGCTCCTCCAGCAACTGCCTGTGCCAGATCTCCTCCGGCGGGTACAACTCCGAAAGCTGTGCAGTATCTGCGGCTGATGTACGCACATCGTCATAACACTCAATGCCAAGCAGCAGCCCTTTCATGAGCACCGCCAAAAACAACGGCAAAAGCAGCGCCGCCTCCACCGTGTAACTCGCTCTAAGCCACCGTCCGCCCCTCATATCACACCCGCCAGCAATGCAACATATGCGATCAGCAGGAACGGTACGAATGGGATCTCATCCTGCCGCCGCTTCCGACGCAGCAGAAGCTGAAGCAACGCCCAGCCGCCGCAGATAAACAGCGCCCAGACAAAAAGCGTCAGATTCTGGCGAAGTCCGAGATACACACCGGTCACAGTCAGCAGAACACCGTCTCCCATACCGATCCTGCCGCATGTGAGCAAACTCAGCAGTAAAAGACCAACGCCGACAAGCATACCGAGCAGAATGCTCCCGATCGTCTGCTGCTGCCACAGCACATGAAAGATCACACCCAGAATCCCAAAGCCGAGCACCGGATTCAGCCGTATCTGTTTGCGGGAAATATCCTGTATACTACACAATGTCAGCATACCCATCATTGCGAGATCACTCCACATTTGCTGCATGGATGCCTTCCTCCTATCTGTGAAAATTTCACCATATAGATCGTCCGCTTCAGCCCGCTGCACGTCAGATCCGTATGATAACGCGTACCGTAATCCGTGATATACACCGTTCCGCTGCTGCCGCCGCAGCTCTCACACGCATAATAACAGCCGCCGCTCTGATTGCGCAGACCATTCAGTGACCGTCTGCTCACCGCCCGAATGCTGAGGTCCAGATAACTGCAATCCCGCGAGCGGTGATACGCCGTTCCGTCCGGCGTGATATACACCCAACAGTCCGAGTCACTCCCGCCCTGCTCCAGCGTGCAGTCACCGATCCATTTCCGGCTCTGCGCACACTGCGTCACATGATATGCATAATCAAACGGCAATGCGCATGGCGCGTGAAGCTCATAGGATGCACGCAGGATCACGTCATCACCGGAAACATCCGACCGGAGCAAAGAGATCCCCGCCTTTCCATGATGGATAAAAGAGACCGGACAGCCGCTCTCCTCCAACCCCTTCCAAAGCGCCGTCTGTGCCTTCGCGAGCAGCACATACTGCGGAGTCTGCTCTGTGACAGATTCCTCATAACAGCTCACTGCCAGCGAGCGTGACGCATAGACAAGCGCCTCCTCCATCGACTCCTGCACCCACAGCACACGGAACAAAAAAAGGAAAAACACGAGAAACGCGGCAAAAAGCGGCAGGATCACGACCATTTCCACGGTCATCGAACCGCGAGAATATCTGTCAGAAGATGTCCCTGTATGGTATCTGGTAAATACATGGGTCGAGGAGAAATCTGCATGATCATTTTCTTGGAGTTCTAATGAATATAACAGTATAAATAGAGACATCTTCTGACAAATATCCTTTCTCATTCTTTCGTGAGGTCATCTCAGATAGCTGTAACGCTCCGTTCCGGTAAATTCCAGCCGCTCCGTATCCAAATGACCCAGTGTGACAAGCTGTGAAAAAAGCGGCTCCGCATCATAGGTAAAATCCGCAGAAGCTGCAAGTATCACCGCATCCATCCGTATCGTTTTCCCCAGTGAACGCTCTGCCATAAGCTCGATCAGATCCATTGCCCTGTAATTCAGCGATTTCGCAGATTTCAGATATAACAGCTTTTGCAGATAACCGCGGTAGTCCTCGCCCTGCGCCGACTCCTTTGCCCGAAACGAGCTGTCTGCCAATGCACCAAGCCCGCTGAGACTGCTGCTCCATGTGGCGGCAGTCTTTCGGTACGGGATCTTTCCTCCGGCAAGCAGTGTCCGCACATCAAGCACACTCTCTGCATACGCCCATGCCGCCAATATGCCCTGCGCGATGATCTCTGCCGCCGGAGCGATACCCACCGCAGCCGCGATCGCCGCCGCCAGCGCAAGCGCTTCCTCCCGCTTTGCGGTATCGGTCTGCAGATACAGGTAATTCGCGCCCTCCCGCAGCAAAAGGAGCTGTCGGATCACACTTTTTAAGTTTTCCCGATCAGAGCTTTTTCCTGCCGCGATATATTCCAGCTCGTAAGAAAGTCCGCCTGCACGCTCTTTCTCACTGCCGAAGCAGTCAAAATTAAGCTCCAGAAACTGCTGATAGAGCACGCGCTCCTGCCAGCCGCTCTGTGTGTTCGGATAACTGCCGCTGATCCGGTCACGACGTTCCAGCATCGCATGTGTACCGGTCGTTTTGTCAGATACGACCGCATCAGCAGGAAGCACGAGCGTTAAAAGATCCGTTTTTTTCAGCGTTTTCACGGTATCCATCGGGTTTTCCGGCGGCTCAGCGGGAACCGCCGCCGCATCACCTGCACCTGCTGCCTGCGCCTGCTGTTCCTTTGCTGACTGGATGTCACTGCCCGCCTGCTGATATGCCGACTGACTCTGCGATGCCGCGTCCATCGTGTGCGCTGCATCCGTCAGACCCTCCTGCAATTTAGACAAAAGCTCTGCAGGATAACGGTTTTTGACGGACGCTGCCGCCATACGCCGGAACGGATCACCGTCCGCATCCGTCGCCAGCAGAAAGCTGCTGACCGATGCTTCTGACACATCCATCTGATAAAAATTCTGCGTGTCTGAAAAAAGCGCGGCAGGAAGCGACGGACGCAGGTTTTTCTGACTATATTCCTGCAAACGCGCGCTGACCTCTCCGATCTGCAGCGCACCGCTGCCATAGCCGCCATCGAGCAGAAAGATCTGATACCTGTCAAAAATATCCCTGTCGTATTCAGAAAACGCACATTCCAGCGCATTCGTCCGCTGCATGACGCTGTACGCTTCAAGCCCCTGCACACGCGCCGCTTCGAGCAGTGCAAGCAGAAATGATGAGACCAGAAGCAGTGACAGGCTGGCAAACACGGTGATGCTGCCGCGCATACGGCTCCTATACACTTTTGCTCTTGCTGCTGATGGTCTTAAAGATATCACCGACCAGCGTCGTCAGCTTTTCCTTGAAGATAAGCACCAGCCCGATCAGAACGACCAGTATCAGGATCATTTCCACCGTACCGATCCCATCCTCATTTCGCAGCGCTTCCAGCCCCTTTTCACAAAAGATACGTGTCTTTATCCACATATAATCTATTTTTCTCATCGTTTATCCTCCTCTAAATCTGAAAACTCATCATCGCGGGGATCATAATGATCACGATCACCAGTCCGAGCATCAGCATCATCGGCAGGAGCAGCTTCGTCTGCAGCTCCTCTCCGCGCTTTTTTGCGATGCTCTGCTGTTCATCGAATGCCTGCTCCATCTCCTTTTCGAGCAGGCTGCTCAGTCCCGCTGTACCCTTTCGCAGATTTTGAACGAGCAGCGTCGAAAACCTGCGGTAGACCGTGAGCTGCAGCCGCTCACCAAACTGTTCATACGCCAGCCGCTCACCGAGTCCGTCTCTGATCTGATGATAGGTCACACACATTTCATCATAGACCGGCTCATGGCAATCCTTTCCTGCATGTGCGCACCGCTCCTCATAATTTAATACGATCCGCTCCCACGCATGGGTGACGGTCATTCCCGCCGCCACGAGCAGCGCAAGCTGGCTCAGCATTTTCGGATAACCGGCGGCGAGCTGCTGACGGTATCTGCGCTGTGCTTTTCGCGCATCCTCCCGCCTGCCGACCGCAACACCCGCCAACGCGAACAGACCAAGCATCAGCATTCTGAGTGCAGGTCTTTTCTGCACGCTGCTCCATATCAGCGTGTGCCCGCGGATATCCGTCGGCAGTACCAAGGTGCTTCCGGTCGCTGCATTTTCTGCATCCAGCCGCTCCGACAGCTCCTGAAAGAGTGACTCGGCTTCCGTTTTTTCCGGTGGGAACACATGCATGGCAAACTGACGGATCGCCGTCTGTTCCTCATACTCCAGCTCTGCCGTCACATTTACGACCGTTCCCACCGCATCCAGCGCGTCCTCCTGCAGCAGACCCTCCAGATTAACGACATCGTAGCGGTCAAAGCTCCAACTGACCGCCACGCGTCCGTCAGCGAGCGTATCCGCCAGCTTTACCGGATGCGTGATGTGCGAAAGCGACTCATTTTCGCCGAGAAACGTCTGAATCAGCTCCTCCTCTGCTTCGGAAAAAAGCTGTGAAAGCTCCTCAGTCCCAAGGCGCTGCCGTTCGACCGTCACCGGATACCGTTCCTGTATCTCCAGCTCCGGCACGGAAAGCTCATACTCCTGTACAAAGCCCTCCTCCTCCGGCTGTGGGCGCGTGATCCCGCCGTCCTTTGACAATTCTCCTGCTGCCGGATCGCTGAAGGTCACGGCAAAGCCTAAGCTCCCGCTGCACAGCGCGATCAGAAAATAAATGTCCGCGTTCCGACAAACGCCCTTTTTCCGGCAAATGAGCCACGCCGCAGCCGTAAAGATCACCACCGCCACGCAAATATACCGCTCCATCGCTCCTCCTCTAGTATTCCAGCGCCGTCTCCAGCATCCGCTCCGCACATGCATACGCCGCAACATAGACCGCAAGGCACACACTCATCACTGCGATGCCCGCAGGATTTCCATACAGTACGTCAAAATACCCCGGTGAGGACAGATTCAGATACAGCAGTATCGCGAGCGGCACGAAATTCATGATCCGGCTCTCCAGCCGCCGTGCTGCAAGATCCGCCTCCAACTGGCGCTGCAGCTCGATCTTTGCCGCGATCCGCTCTGCGGTCGATCGTATCATTCCGATAAAATCACCGCCGCTCCGCTTCGCAAAAAAGAATACCTGACAAAAGCTCACGACATCCTCAAGCCCGCTCCGAGCCGCAAGATCATATAATAGCTCCTCAAGCGGCACATTCATGGATACCTGCGTCAGGATCGAGCGAAGCTCCTTCACCATCGGCGCATCCGCTCCATACATCTGCAGCAGCTCACCGTATGCTTCGCGCCATGCATTTTCAATGGAATAGCCCGCTCCGAGCGCCGCCGCTACGGAAAGGATCGTTTCCTTGAACTGCTCACACAGCGCCTGTCGGAGCCTGCCGCCGAGCCGTCCTGCCTGTATATGCAGATAGACCGGATAGAGCGGAATGATAAGAAACAGCGCAGCCCACGAATGGTAGAACAGATAGCTGATCATCCCGACCAGTCCGGCTGCCTGCAAAAAGTAGTATCCATATTCCCTGACGGAATAACGGTAATGACGATAATCACGCAAACTCTCCCTCCAATCCTGCCGCAGCGAGCTTTCCTCTGTGGCACAGCTCATTGTCGCGCTGCCAGATGCCGGTGATCCTGCCGTCACATTCGCCGGTCTCAACAAAATGATACAGACTGCGCAGCCGGATCTCACCCTCCTGCATCCCGTCAATTTCCATTACATTGAGCACCTTCCGCGTCCGGTCACGAAGCCTCCCCAGATGGATGAGGATATCGATACCGGAGGCGATCTGTGCACGGATCGCGCTGACCGGAAGCTCCATTCCCATGAGCACCATCGTTTCCAAACGACGCACCATATCCTGACAGGAATTGGCATGACCGGTGCTGAGCGAACCGTCATGTCCGGTATTCATCGCCTGCAGCATGTCCAGTGCCTCCGCGCCGCGGCATTCTCCGACAATGATCCGGTCGGGACGCATACGGAGTGCAGTACGGATGAGCTGACGGATCGGGATCTCACTCACATGCTCCAGATTCGCCGCCCGTGTTTCCAGCCGCACCAGATTCGGGATATTGAGAAGCTGCAGCTCTGCGGAATCCTCGATCGTGATCACACGCTCTGTCTGTGGGATATAGCCGGACAATGCATTCAAAAACGTCGTCTTGCCGGAACCCGTTCCACCCGAAACGAACATATTATAGCCCGCACGGACGAGTTGCTGCAAAAGCTGTGCCAGCTCCTCCGACAGCGAGCCAAGCTGTTTCAGATCCTCCATCTGCATCGGTTTTTCCGGAAATTTCCGTATGGTGATCACCGCGCCGTCGAGCGCGATCGGCGAAAGCACGATATTCACGCGTGAGCCGTCCGCAAGCCTTGTATCCACGATCGGTACGGCTTCATTCACCATGCGGTTGCCCGCCGCCACGATCGTCTGTATGACATCCTCCAGCTTTTCACACGAACGGAACTGTTTGTCCCACGCGTACATCTGACCCTTTTTTTCATAAAAAATGTGCGCATGGCCGTTGACCATGATCTCCGTGATCTGCGGATCCTCGATCAGCTCCTGCAAAATATCCAGCCCGCGCAGGGAATGAAAGACCCGCTCCCTGACCAGCTCCCGTCTGCGGAGTGAGGGACGCAGCTCCACGGCTTCTCCGATGGCTTCATCTATGAGCTGCCGCAGCTCCTGATCGCTCACCTCGCGCGATACATCCATCCGCGCGAGCACATCCGCACGGATCTTTTCTGTGTAATCCTGCAAGACCTACCTCCTCTCCGGACACGCGGCATCCACACGTTTCACAAATGCCGCCATCTCACCGAATAATAACTGTTCATACATGGTTTCATCCAGAGAGAAGCTGCCGCTGACCGGCGGCATACGCACAATGCGCAGGATCTTTGGTGCATCCGCTTCCTCCTGAAATTCATCCATCAGGCGGGTCTGTGCACGATCAAACAGCGCTCCCTCCCGCTGGAGACTATACATACAACTGCTGCAGTCATAAACTGCCCGAAGCAGTGACGGTCTGACCGGCAGATTCAGCACGATCAGCCCATAAGCTCCTTCCTGCATGATCAGATGCAGCAGCTCTGTAAGCTCTTTTTCCTCTAAATCCTCCAGATCCATCTGCGTGCGGACAGGCGGTATGTAATCCATCTGTCCGAAGCGCTGCGTCATGGACGACAGGATCGCACCGATCGGTCGGCTATGCTTGTGCAGCTCATAAAAAAGGTCTCCCACATCCTCTGCGGATGCATCGAAAAACCCATTATAATAGGTAAGATCCAGATACAGCGTGCGCGTTTCCTGCGCGTGAAGCAGACCGTAGATGAACGCAAAGCCGGTCTGCAGATCATAGCCGTGCGGCGAGCATACGCCCACCACGCGGGTCTTGTCATACAGGAGCCGGCCGCTCCCGCCTAGCTCCAGATGCTGCTGCAGTGCCCTGCGATAGATCTCCCGTATCAGACAGTCTGCCGGCTGGTACGGCGACAGCTCCGGCTCGCCAAGCTCCAGCAGGAGCATTCCCTTCGCCTGCGCCGTCTGTACCTCCATCTCTGACCAAAAGTCACGACCGATCAGGGAAATCGGTGCCTGCGCCGCCAAAAGCTCCGTCCAGCTACGACACAATACCGGCTGCAATCCGAACGGATGCTGCAGCAGATATTCACAGAGTCCTTCTCCGATCTCCCGATCCAGAATGGATATCCTCGTCTGCATGGCACACACCTCCCTTTTCCTGCGACCCTCAGATGGATCTGAATGATTGTAGCCCGATTATAGCGGCATCGGGCGGAGATTGTCCATGTCGTATGACGAAAAATATTTTTTTCGCGTTCCTACAGGTTCATGTACAGTAAAATTGCATAAAGCATCCCGAAACCGCCGATTCCAAGGCTTCCGACCACGATAAGGTTCCACAGGTTCAGTCCGACTGCGATCCCATAGCCTGCCGCCGCCAGCCACCCGTTCGCAAGCCAGATCCCCACTGCGCCGACGACCGTCCGCACGAGAAAACGCAGCAAAAATGCCGCTTTGCGCTGTAATGCACCGATGAGGAGCACTGCCGCACATGCGAAAAGCATGACTCCGATCCCTGTCATTGTATTCATCTTGGCTCTCCGTTTTTTTGTACCAATTTACGCTTATTTTTGTAAAATATGCCTATACCTGCATAATTTACCAAAAACGTGACTAAACTATATCAGAGCCTATGATTTAGTATTCCAGTAGCCGTTTACTGTCCGGAAAGGAGATCGCCATGCTGCGCCTGTTTCATTCTGCTGATACGAAAAAAAATGATGCGTCCTACACCGTCCTTTTAGACGATCTCGAACGCACCAAAAAAGAATTGGAGCATGTTTATTCTGCTTTTTCCAATGTCACGGAGCCGGATCTGATCGACGCGTATATTTATCAGCTCAATTCCGCCCAGCTCCGCTACCGTTTTTTATTAAATTCCGTGAAAGAATACCGTTAAAAAAAGCAGAACGCACACTTTTCATGCCTTCTGCC